>JAURCW010000050.1 GCA_030828265.1 Burkholderiales bacterium
AGGTTCGTATTCTTCCAGGACGAGAATACCCACGCGATGCCGAGTCGGCTGCAAAGCTGCGAACCCGTTGGCGCGAGACTTTTGAGGGGGATCCCTCACGTTGTTCACTCTATAAGGATGCGGGCAACGGGCTGTTTGGCCCTGGCATTGAGTACTACCTACCCCTTCTTTTTGATGAGCTTGCCGATTTATCGGCCTACCTTCATCCGCAAGCCCAGGTTCTTCTTGTTGGTGACGTTCAAAACCATTTTGAGCAGACCTTTGGCGAGGTCAAAACACGCTGGGAGTTTCTTCGCCACGATATTGAACGACCAGTCCTTCCCCCCGAGACCATTCTTGTTCCCGTCCATCAGTTCAATCAGACCCTTAGCCGGTGGGGTCAGACGCTTTTGTCAGAAACGCGCGAGCAGTCCGTCACCCAGGCGGCACCGGATGTTCGCGCCGACCGACAGGCCAACCCCGTGCTGGCACGGTTACGCTTAGCCATTGACGAGGGAATAAAAGAAGATCTCACCACGGTCGTCTGTGTCGACACCGATGGGCGTCGAGAAACACTGGCTGAGATGCTTGAGGACTCCGGCATTGGTTTTGATCGATGCGAGCTCACGGAGCTTCCAAGTCTTCTTCACAACTCAAGCCAAGCCAAGAGGCAAAGCCCGGGGGCAGGCTGCCTGCTTACCGTAAGCCCATTCCATCAAGGCTTCAAGGCCCCTGCCCTGGGCCTTGTTCTTATTACCGAGTTTGAGCTCTTTGCCGATCTGCAAAGGCGCCAGCGGCATGGCCAACGAGCCAAACAGACCAATGTGGACGCCATCATTCGCGATCTTTCGGAGCTCAAGATCAACGACCCTGTGGTCCATCTGCAGCACGGCGTTGGTCGCTACCAAGGCCTTATCAACATGGACCTTGGTGACGGGCCCAATGAGTTTTTGCACCTGGTCTATGCAGAGAACTCAGTCTTGTATGTGCCCGTCGCTCAGCTCCACCTCATTAGTCGTTACAGCGGCAGTGACCCCGACTCCGCTCCACTTCACCGGCTTGGGGGAGGTCAATGGGAGAAGGCAAAATCAAAGGCCGCGAAACAAGCAAAAGATACCGCTGCCGAGTTGCTCAACCTCTATGCAAGACGCGCAGCACGCGAAGGCCATGCCTTTGCCTTTCAGGCCTCAGACTACGAACGCTTTGCCGACGGCTTTGGCTTTGAAGAAACGCCTGACCAGCTTGCCGCCATTCACGCAGTGGTTCAGGACATGGTCTCCGGCAAGCCCATGGACCGTCTCGTCTGTGGCGATGTTGGCTTTGGTAAGACAGAGGTTGCTCTGCGCGCCGCGTTTGTAGCCGTGATGGATGGCAAACAGGTTGCCGTCTTGTGCCCGACAACACTCCTTGCCGAGCAGCACTTTCAGACCTTTCGCGATCGCTTCTCCGCCTGGCCCGTAAAACTTGCAGAACTCTCGCGGTTTAAATCGGGCAAGGAAGTTAACGAGTCACTCGAGGAGCTCGCCAAAGGTCGCCTCGACATTGTGATTGGAACCCATCAGCTGCTCTCGGCCCGTACCCAGTTTCAAAGGCTTGGTCTCATTATTATTGATGAAGAGCACCGCTTTGGAGTACGCCAAAAAGAGGCACTTAAGAATTTACGCGCCGAGGTGGACGTTCTTACGCTCACCGCCACACCCATTCCCCGCACCCTTGCCATGAGCATGGAAGGCATTCGTGACTTCTCCATTATTGCAACAGCACCGCAGAAGCGCCTCGCCATTAAAACCATGGTGAGACAAGACTCCGACGGCACCGTGCGCGAGGCCTTACTACGCGAGCTACGACGTGGTGGTCAGGCGTATGTCTTACATAACCAGGTTGAGACCATTCAGCATCGACTTGAGATGCTTCAGGCGCTTTTGCCCGAGGCTCGAGTGGGTGTGGCCCACGGACAGCTGCCTGAGCGAGAACTTGAACAGGTGATGAGAGACTTTCACCAGCAGCGCATTAATGTGCTCTTGTGCACAACCATTATTGAAACCGGTATTGATGTTCCTACCGCCAACACCATCGTCATCTACCGCGCCGACCGCTTTGGCTTGGCGCAGCTCCACCAGCTTAGAGGCCGTGTAGGCCGTTCGCATCATCAGGCCTATGCCTATCTTCTTGTTCCTGATGAAGAGTCGATTACCCGAGATGCCAAGAAAAGACTCGAGGCCATTACTTCCATGGAAGAGCTCGGGAGCGGCTTTTTCCTTGCCATGCACGACCTGGAGATTCGCGGTGCTGGCGAGGTCTTGGGCGATAGCCAGTCGGGCAATATGACCGAGGTTGGCTTTCAGCTTTATGCCGACATGCTGCAAGAGGCAGTAAGTGCACTTAAAGCAGGCCGCGAGCCCGATCTCGACACCCCAGTAACGAGCGTGACTGAAATTCAGCTCCATCTGCCTGCGCTTTTACCGGAAGACTACTGCCAAGACATTCGCGAACGACTCTCGCTTTACAAACGCATGGCAAGTGCCGAGTCACAAGAGGACCTCTCGGACCTACAAGAGGAGCTGATTGACAGGTTTGGAAAGCTGCCCGAGCCGGCCAAAGCCTTACTCGAAACTCACCGGCTTCGTCTACGCTGCAAGGCCTGGAACATTATTAAAATTGATGCAGGGCCCGAACGCGTTGCCGTTCAGTTTGGGCCGAACGCTTCGGTCAATCCAGCCAAGGTAATTAAACTTATTCAAACTGATACTCGGTTTCGACTTCTGGGTAACGACCGGTTACGCGCAGACATTGCCTCGTCAAAACTGCCCGAGCGCCTCCAGGTTCTGCAGACGGTTTTTCAGCAGGTCCTTGATATCAACCCCACAACACCTTAAGCAGAAAGAGCACCATGCACGCCCTTAACGAAGACATTACCGGCCAATCCCAGCTTTATTTTTTGCAACCAGGGACAGGCATAAATGGTGAAGAACGCCTAGGGGCAGGTGACTTTCTGCAGCGAGTAAAAGCCCTGCTTCAGTCTTTTCAATATGGCCCAAACGATCTTCGCACCCTAAGCCCAGTCGATCGGCCTGCTTGCATCAAGCTCTCGGGTGCTTGCCTTCAGGTCATAGATCAGGCTTTACTTAAAGGGCTTCGCACCGATTGCAAGGCGCAGGGTATCGACTTGGTTGTTATGGCCAAGCCCAGAGCCCTTGCAAGCTATAAGCTGCTTGCAATGGATATGGACTCCACCGTCATCTCCATCGAATGCCTGGACGAGGTCGCTGACTTCTGCGGTAAGAAGGCTGAAGTGGCAAGCATTACCGAGGCAGCCATGCGTGGCGAGATTACCGACTATGCCGAGAGCCTACGCCGGCGCGTTGCCTTTCTTAAAGATCTATCAACCGAGGCCTTGCAAAGCGTCTTGACCGAAAGGCTGCGCTTTAACCCTGGAGCAAAAGAGCTGGTGACCGCGGCAAAATCAGCCGGTCTTCATTGCCTGCTGGTGTCGGGTGGCTTTCACCCCTTTACGGGCTACGTTGCTAAAACACTTGGCTTTGATGAGATTCACTGCAACACGCTTGGCATGCAGAACGGCAAGCTGACCGGTGAGGTTATCGGGCCAATTGTGGACGGCAATGCAAAAAAGGTAGCTCTTCTTAAGGCGGCAACCGCCCTGGGTATTCATGCACCCCATCAAGCCATTGCCATTGGCGATGGGGCAAACGACCTGCTCATGATGACCGAGGTTCACCTTAGCCTTGCCTATCGAGCCAAGCCCGTTGTCGCCAATCAGGCCGCAGCCCAGTTTAACTTCGCAGACCTCGATAGCCTATTGGACTGCCTGATCGACGAAAATTAGACCTTAGGCCTCAAGCCCCTCGCTGCTTAGGTAATCATCGTAAGAGCCTTTGAAGTCAATAAGGCCTCCATCGCCCTTAAGAATGATGATGCGATTGGCAACCGCGTTCACAAACTCTCGATCGTGACTCACAACGAATAAAGTACCTTGGTACTTTTCAAGCGCCAGCTGCAGCGACTCAATGGACTCCATATCCAAATGGTTCGTGGGCTCATCAAGTACGAGTACGTTTGATCGCTCAAGCATGAGCCGACCAAAGCTCATGCGATGCTTCTCACCCCCGGAAAGCACCCTCACCTGCTTCGCAACATCATCACCTGAGAACAAGAGCCGACCAAGAATAGAGCGCAGGGCCTGGTCGTCATCACCCTCTTGCGCGTAGTTCTGTAGCCACGAGGTTAAGGTTGCTTCCTTCTCAAACTCGGGATAAACGTCTTGCGCCATGTAGCCAAGCTGGGCATTCTCAGACCATTTCACTAGGCCGTCATCAACGGCAATGCCATTGTGGTCGAGCCCAACAAGGCATTTAATAAGCGTAGATTTTCCCGCGCCATTTGGTCCAACAACTGCGATCTTCTCTCCCGCCTCCACCATGAGAGATACCCTCTTCAAAACGTCCTGGCCATCGTAGGACTTGGAAATGCTTTGAAGATGAACCGCCTGGCGGTAAAGCTGCTTGGCCTGTTCGAAACGAATGTAAGGGTTTTGCCTTGACGAAGGCCGCACCTCGACCGATTCCGACTGTATTTTCTCAATGAGCTTACGACGCGATGTGGCCTGCTTGGCCTTACTTTTGTTTGCCGCAAAACGCCTTACAAACTCCTGTAACTCCGAAACGCGCTCCTTGCTCTTCGCATTCGCCGCCATCAATCGTGCACGAGCCTCCGACGACGCCAACATGTAATCGTCGTAGTTGCCAGGGTAAATTCGAATATCCCCGTAGTCGACATCGGCCATGTGTGTGCAGACCGAATTCAAGAAATGGCGATCGTGCGAAATGATAATCATGGTGCAGTCACGATCGTTCAAGAGACCTTCGAGCCAGCGGATGGTGTCAATGTCAAGGTTATTGGTTGGCTCATCAAGCAAAAGTACATCGGGGTCGCTAAAAAGCGCCTGTGCAAGAAGAACCCTTAGCTTCCATCCTGGAGCAATCTCGCTCATGGGACCGTTGTGTTGCTCCAGAGCAATGCCAGCACCTAAAAGCAGCTCGCCTGCTCGAGCCTCGGCGGTGTAGCCGTCGAACTCGGCAAATTTTGCCTCCAGGTCGGCTGCTCGCATGTAATCGTCTTCGCTTGCGTCCGGGTTCGCGTAAATGGCGTCGCGCTCGGTCATGGCAGCCCACATCTCTTCGTGACCCATCATCACCACATCAATCACGCGGTGATCCTCGTAAGCAAACTGGTCTTGACGGAGCTTTCCAAGGCGAACACCGGGCTCTTTGATAACCTCCCCTGAGCTCTGCTCGAGGTCGCCTCCAAGAATCTTCATGAAGGTGGATTTGCCGCATCCGTTTGCCCCAATAAGCCCATAACGATGGCCATTGCCGAACTTGACACTGACATTCTCAAACAGGGGCTTGGCCCCAAATTGCATAGTGATATTTGCGGTTGAGAGCATTAAACCTTCCTTACCCATTCATAGGCATTCTTGAAAAAGACAGCCCATGGTGAAAAATCGTTAAATGTTTTGAAGGACTCTGGCGCCCAAGAAAACTGAACGTTCCTAAAAACCCTTTCGGGATGAGGCATCAAAACAAGAACCCTTCCGTCCTCATTCGTAAAGCCAGTGAGTCCATCGGGGGATCCGTTCGGGTTGGCAGGGTAAAGATGGGCTGGCTTTCCATCGTCAGTGAACCGAAGCGCCCCATGCGATTGAACCCTCGCCTCTTTACCTTCTCCCCAAGAGGCACGACCCTCCCCATGTGAAACAACCACTGGAAGACGCGCACCCTGCATATCCTGGAAAAAGATAGAGTTCGACTCGAGCACTTCAACCATGGAGAGCCGAGCCTCGAACTGTTCGGAGGCGTTGGGCAAGAAGGTTGGCCAGCCCTCAGCACCTGGAATGATCGAACGAAGTCTTGCCATCATTTGGCAGCCGTTGCAGACTCCAAGTGCAAAGCGGTCTTGGCGTTCAAAGAAAGCTGTGAAGGTATCGCGAAGGCTGTTGTTCAGAAGAATTGAGCTCGCCCAGCCATTGCCTGCACCCAGGACGTCGCCAAACGAAAACCCGCCGCAGGCAACTAGACCGGCCATCGAGTCAAGGTCAATCCGCCGCTCGAGCAGGTCTGTCATATGAACATCCCAGGCTTCAAACCCTGCTGCCTCAAAGGCCGCAGCCATCTCCACCTGCCCATTCACTCCCTGCTCTCGAAGAATGGCAATACGAGGCTTTGAGAGTGCAAGCGCCACTGACGTCACGGCGGCAGAGCCCTTCCCCTCCTGGGTAGCGCTGCCTAACTCAGAAAGTCGCCTGGCCAAGGGCTGGGGGAGATAAACCTCAGGTGCCTTGGGCGGATGCAGGGCCTCAAAGGCCTGCTTGGCTAACGTGGGGTTGTCACGTCGAGAGGCAAACTCAAAACTGACGGTCGTCCAGCTTTCCTGAAGTCGCGCCCTGGGCTGCTGAAAGACACACTTGGCATCGCGGTAAATTTCGATCTGATCACGCGTGTTCGCATAACCGATCTCATGCGCCGACGAGGACAGGCCGTGCTTACGCAGGATATCCATAAACTCTGAGCGCCGTTCACGAGCAACCTGCAGAACCACACCAAGCTCTTCATTAAAGAGGGCCTTTAACGTTAACTCATCGCGCTGAACAGCCACTTGCTCCGGCCGAATTTTAAAGTCGCCCCAGTCCGCTGCAACAGGATCGATGGTAAGAAGATCGAGGTTCAGCGTTAGGCCACAACGACCCGCGAAGGCCATCTCGGCCAGGCAAGCAAGAAGCCCACCGTCGGAGCGATCGTGATAGGCAAACACTAAGCCCTCGTGACTGCGCGCTTCTTGGCAGACCCGGTGCAGGCGACGCAGACTTTCTGCATCATCTAGGTTTGGTGCCTCGCCCCCGAACTCACCGAGTAACTGGGCAAGAATAGAACCGCCCATGCGCTGCTTACCGGCTGCAAGGTCGATGAGAATAAGAACGGTATCGCCACGATCGGCCCGCAAGACCGGTGTCCAGGCTTGGCGAACGTCTTCAACCGGGGTCACCGCGGTAAGCACCAGAGAAACAGGCGAAATCACCGAGCGCTTCTGACCTGAATCGTCCCAGCCGGTTCGCATGCTCAATGAGTCTTTACCAACAGGAATGGAGAGCCCCAGCTGAGGGCAAAGCTCCATGGCCAGGTTTTGGACGGCATCGTAAAGTGCGGCGTCCTGACCCTTCTCGCCACAGGCCGCCATCCAGTTCGCACAGAGTTTGACATTGGCAAGATCATCAACCGGTGCGCTAAACAAATTGGTTAGGGCCTCACCCAGGGCCATGCGCACGGAGGCCACTGAATCGGTAACAGCAAGGGGCTGACGTTCACCAAGGGCTATGGCCTGACCCCCGAAACCCTTGAAATCCCAAAGCGTGATGGCAGCATCCGCCACAGGCGTCTGCCAGGGTCCAACCATCTGGTCACGGGCCGTAAGACCGCCCACGGTCCGATCGCCAATGGTGATTAAAAACTCCTTACTCGCTACCGTTGGGTGGGCTAGGACTTTATGAATACAGTCTTCAAGCGAATGCCCCACCAGGTCAAGCGGCTCGGCGCTGGTCCGATGCCTTTCAACATCACGCTGCATACGTGGTGGCTTACCAAGTAGAACCGACAAAGGCATATCAACAGGGTCCGTCGGGTTCTTGGATACCTCTGTCATTTCGTTGGACGGCGCCAGCGCCTCAGCCTGGTGGGCTAGGAGCCTAAGACGGTCTTGCGAGTGGGCACGCCCCACCACCGCAAAAGGACAACGTTCGCGCTGAGCAAGCGATTGAAACAACGGCAGATGCTCTTCAGAAATCGCAAGCACGTAACGCTCTTGGGACTCGTTGCACCAGACCTCGGCAGGGGACATGGAGTGGTCTTCAATCGGAACCTGACTGAGCTGAAAGTCAGCACCCATACCCGCACCATGAACAAGCTCCGGAAATGCGTTCGAAAGCCCACCCGCCCCAACGTCGTGAATAGAAAGGATTGGGTTATTGGGCCCTAAGGCCACACAGGCATCAATCACCTCTTGTGCGCGGCGCTGCATTTCGGGGTTGCCTCGCTGAACCGAATCAAAATCAAGCTGCGCCGAATTCACACCCGAATCCACCGAGCTAGCGGCGCCACCGCCAAGACCAATTCGCATGCCAGGTCCACCCAGTTGAACCAGCAAGGCCCCCTCTGGGATGGGCTTCTTAAAGCTAAAGTGGTCGTG
>JAURCW010000129.1 GCA_030828265.1 Burkholderiales bacterium
GAGGTGGGTTCAAACAACCCCGATGGCGTTGAAATCAAGGCAAAGAAAGATAGCAATGGCATTCCTCTCGATGGCATTCCGTTCCACCCCTACTACACGGTGCACGACATCGTGGGCTTTGCAGGTTTTGCCATTCTGTTTTTTGCCGTGGTCTTCTTCGTCGCCGAGTTCGGTGGGTACTTCCTCGAGTTCAACAACTTCATCCCCGCCGACCCCTTGGTCACCCCGGCGCACATTGCACCTGTTTGGTATTTCACGCCGTATTACTCCATGCTGCGTGCCACAACCGACGTCTTTATGTGGGTCATGGTGGCCAGTGCCGGCTTGGGTGCCTTGGCCTTTCTAAGAATGTCGGGCTCGGGCCTTATCAAGGTCGCAGGCATTGGTGCCATGGTTGTGCTCGCTGTTCTGTTCCGTGTCTTTGATGCCAAGTTCTGGGGCGTTGTTGTCATGGGTGGAGCCGTTCTCATCATGTTTGTGCTTCCTTGGCTCGACAAGTCGCCGGTCAAGTCTATTCGCCAGCGTCCGGGTTGGCAGAAGTGGCTCTACGGCATTTTCGTAGTTAATTTCTTCGTTCTTGGGTACCTGGGTGTGTTGCCCCCAACACCGGGTGGCACACTTATTTCACAGATCGGCACGGTTTACTACTTTGCGTTCTTTGCACTTATGCCCATCTGGACTCGTATGGGGGAGTACCAGCCCGTGCCAGAGCGCGTTCAGTTCCAGCCCCACTAAACTAAAAGGTTCCGGGGCGAAGATTAACAATAACGGCGGGCAGATCCATTCGAGCCCGCCTTCTTTTGAAGGTGAATTATGGTGCGTATTGCAGAGATTTCTGGTGAACGAGGCCCCTCGGCCTTTCACCCCGCGCATGGGTTTGGTCGCGTGCTAAAAGCCCTCTTGGTTGGTCTTGGTGTGTCTTTGGGGCTTGGTATGTCGGCGGCCATGGCCGCGGGCCCTGCTGTTCCTCTGGACTCTTTTCCTAAGCAAAAGCTTACCGATCGCGCAGCCCTGCAAAATGGCGCTAAGCTCTACATGAACTATTGCCTAGGCTGTCACGGCATCTCGCAGGTTCGCTACAGCCGGCTTGCTGATTTGGGTTTAAGCCAAGATCAAATTAAATCGAACTTAATCCTCACCGAGGCCAAACTGGGCGATCTTATTAAAACCACCATGCCTCTGAAGGAATCTGCGAACTGGTTTGGTAAGGCGCCCCCCGATTTATCTCTTACGGCTCGGTCGCGTTCATCGGGCGCCGGCTCAGGCGCCGACTGGATTTACACCTACATGCGTGGTTATTACCTTGATCCAAGCCGACCCACGGGCTGGAACAACACAGTTTACCCAGCCGTTGGCATGCCTCACGTGCTTTGGGACCTTCAGGGCACACGAACGGCGGAGTATAAAAAGGTAATGAGTCACGGCGAAGAAAAGCTTGTCTTCGACCGTTTTGTCCAGGTGGCGCCCGGCAAAATGACCCCGTCCGAGTATGACAATGCGGTCGCCGACCTCACCGCCTTTTTATCCTGGGCCGCCGAGCCCGTCGCCCAGACGCGTAAGCAAATTGGTGTCTGGGTACTGCTCTTTCTAGGCATCTTCTTTGTATTTGCCTGGCGCCTCAATGCAGCCTACTGGCGGGACATTCGCTAGTTCGTAACTTCGCCGCCTTACTTTTTTAGGGATTCAACCCATGATGGTTTTGTATTCGGGCACCACCTGCCCATTCAGTCAGCGTTGCCGTTTTGTTTTGTTCGAGAAGGGGATGGACTTCGATATACGGGATGTTGATTTATTCAATAAACCTGAAGACATCTCTGTTATGAACCCCTACGGCCAGGTTCCCATTCTGGTTGAGCGCGACCTCATTCTGTACGAGTCCAACATCATTAACGAGTACATCGACGAGCGCTTTCCGCATCCCCAACTCATGCCTGCCGACCCTGTTCAACGCGCCCGCGCCCGCCTGCTTCTGCTGAACTTTGAGCGCGAGCTCTTCGTCAATGTCGAGCCCCTTGAGAAGCAAGACCCCAAACGCATCGATAAGGCGCGTGTGGTGGTGCGCGATCGACTCTCGCAGCTTGCACCTGTCGTTGCGAAGTCAAAGTTTATGTTGGGCGAAGACTTCTCCATGATTGATGTTGCGCTTGCCCCCTTGCTTTGGAGGCTTGAGCTTTATGGTGTTGAGCTTCCAAAGGCCGCTGCCCCCGTTTTAAAGTATGCCGAACGCATCTTCTCAAGGCCTGCGTTCTTTGAGGCTTTAACACCCTCTGAAAAGGTCATGCGTCGTTAGCGGTTGGTTTGTTTGCCAGCCCATGCGCCCCCCTTCTTTGCCGGACAGCCAATGACTGCAAGCGCTGGCGATGTTGCCTCCACTAAGCCTTACCTGGTTCGGGCCATTTACGAATGGTGCTCCGACCAGGGCTTTACGCCCTACCTTGCGGTCTCGGTGAATGACGAAACACGCGTGCCCCCCGCCCATGTCCGAAACGGCGAGATTGTTCTGAATATCAGCCCGCTGGCCACCCATCAGCTTGTTATTAGCAACGAGGACGTTCGGTTCTCTGCGCGGTTTTCAGGTGTTGTCGAAAACCTTAAGGTGCCCATTTCTCAAATTGTTGCCATCTATGCCAAGGAAACGGGGCATGGCATGGCCTTCGACGTCTCGAAGCCCCTGGGCTTGGTGACTGACCCACAGGCGCATCAAGGCCCCGATGACGACGATACCCCGCCCACGGCACCTCCTGGGCTGGTAGGTGTTGAGTCTTCACCTGCCCAAAAATTAAAAGCAGTTCGTTCGGGCAAGGCCACGGGCAGGCCAAGCCTGCGTCGGGTGAAATAAGAGCAATAACCCTTTAGAATTTGTTATGCGCCGCGTTAGCTCAGTTGGTAGAGCAACCGCCTTGTAAGCGGTAGGTCGTCAGTTCGAATCCGACACGCGGCACCATTCTTTACGAGTCAGCCCCAACAATTCCGGCGTCCGCAAAAAGTTTCTTGAGCTCACCCGAGTCGTACATTTCACCCATGATGTCCGAGCCACCAATAAACTCGCCCTTCACATACAACTGAGGGACGGTTGGCCAGCTAGCAAAGTCTTTCACGGCCTGCCTAACCTCGTCGTCTTCAAGCACATTCACCGTTGCAACCTGCGTGACACCACAGGACTTTAAGAGCTGAATGGCCCGACCCGAAAAGCCGCACTGAGGGAACTGGGCGGTGCCCTTCATAAAAAGCACAACCGGGTTGTCGTTAATGGTCTGAGCAACAAATGCTTTGGCATCCATGGCCGAAGCTCCTTTCGAGCGAGATATCGTTAATCGATGTTAAGAGAGTTTGCTGCAAGGAACTAAGAAGCTTCACCGCAACAAACACAATGACAGAATCATAGACGACCTAGAACATAACGGGGACGTCCAGCCAGGTCGTTCATGGGTGTAATCTGCACAAAGCCGGCTTCCGCAAAGCGTTTTGTGACCTGGCCTTGCTGGCGGTAACCATGCTCCATGGCAAAAAAGCCCTCCGGCTTGAGCAAGGCAAACACCTGTCTCGCCAGTTCGCGCAGGTCGTTCATGCCGTCACGGCTGGGGCGAGACCCAACAAGGGCTAAGGATGGTTCCCAGGCAAGCTCCCCCGAGAGGAACTCCGGGTCTTCATCGCCCACATAGGGCGGGTTGGAGACAATAAGGTCAAAACCTTGCTCTTGCTCGGACTCAGGAAGCGCAGAGGTCCATGAGCCTTGATAAAACTTTACGCATGCGCCAAGCCATGCGGCGTTGTTACCGGCTAGCCGAAGCGCCTTCTCCGATAGGTCAGTGGCATAACCAAGCGTGGGAATTTCTCTCGCTTGAAGCTCTAGCGCAAGGCTGATAGCAAGGCAGCCCGAGCCAGTGCCAAGGTCAAGCAGCCGCAGGGGTGCCTCGGCACTGAACCGATGCGCCTGGGCGGCAGCCCACTGAAGCGCAGAATCCACCAGGCCCTCGGTCTCCGGCCTTGGGACGAGGCAGGCGGGGCTCACCCAGAAACTGCGGCCATAAAGCTCTTTAAAGCCCAGCAGGTAGCTAAGGGGCTCGCCTGCCTGATAACGAGTTACAAGCTTCTCGTAAAGGGCCTGCTCGGACTCTGAAAGCTGAAGGTCGTGAGCAATAAGA
>JAURCW010000127.1 GCA_030828265.1 Burkholderiales bacterium
GCGGTCAACGGTTGAATGTACTGCAATGGTCTCAATACCCAGCTCTCGGCAGGCGCGGAGCACGCGCAGGGCAATCTCCCCACGGTTGGCAATCAATACCTTATCGAGCATGAAATTATTCCTCTATGGCACGGTAACTGGTACCGGCTTGGCAATCAGGCGATGGTGATCAGGGGCTGGTCAAATTCTACGGGATCCCCATTTTCAACATGAATCGCGGTCACGGTGCCGGCGCGATCTGCCTCAATCTGATTCATCATTTTCATGGCTTCGACGATACACAACACATCGCCAACACGAACGGTTTGGCCAACCTCAACAAAAGAAGGAGCATCTGGGCTTGGTGAGCGGTAGAACGTACCCACCATCGGCGATAACACCGCGTTGCCATCTGCTACCGGTGCCGCAGGTTCGGCGGCAGGAGCGGGGGCGGGAGCCGGGGCCGGGGCGACAGGCGCGGGTGCAGGAGCGTAGTTCATAGGTGCCTGCATCATGCCGGCGTTGCCATTACGACTGATGCGTACCGACTCCTCACCTTCTTTAATCTCAATTTCGTCGATGTTCGACTCTTCGAGCAATTCAATCAGTTTCTTTACTTTTCGGATGTCCATGGGGTCGGTCCTCTTCAGGCGTCCATATCAGGTTGCAGGGTTGATATTGCCTTGGCCAATGCGCAGTCGTAACCAAAACTACCCAGGCCACAAATGACGCCGACGGCAATATCGGAGAAATAACTGTGATGACGAAAGGCTTCACGTGCATGCACATTGGAGAGATGCACTTCTATAAAAGGAATAGCCACCCCGGCGAGGGCGTCCCGCAACGCTATGCTGGTATGGGTAAAAGCGGCGGGATTGATGATAATAAAATGGGTTCCTTCCGCCTTGGCGCGATGCACGCAATCTATGAGCTCGCTCTCGGCATTGCTCTGCAAGCAAGTCAGCGTCATTCCAGCGCGCTCGGCCTCAGCCAGCAGGCGATTGTTGATGTCGTCAAGGGTCTCAGTTCCGTAAACAGAGGGCTCCCGCTCACCGAGCAGGTTAAGGTTGGGGCCGTGTATTACCAGAACGTCTGACATGCCAGTCGCTTCCTAACTTATTTCCTGAACTTTTCGCCGAAGTTAGCCTAAAATCCCGTTAATTTTTGAATTTTTATTGCGCCTTAACGGGTGGCTTTCGGCTAGTTTCAATCGAGTGTGAACCAAGATCAAGCCGGTGTCTAATAAATTGCGAAATATAGCCACAATCCCTGCGGGTTCGACGATGTTAACCGCATGTTCGGCCATCACGTCCCAGCCCGCGAATAAAGTGATCAAAAATTAGCCAAAAACCTTCATCGGGGCGGGTCAAGAGGGTAGAATCTCGCCCCCCGTTTTGACTCACTGACCCAGAGCTTTTTGTTACATCGACGCCTGCAGCCAATAAGCCCTCGCATGCCCTGACCATCGGGCCGCACACGTTGGCAAACAACGTGGTGGTGGCGCCCATGGCCGGGGTTACAGACCTTCCGTTCCGAGAGCTTTGCCTGGAATTAGGTGCCGGACTAGCAGTGGCAGAGATGTTGACCTCTGACCTCAGCCTAACCCACAGCCGCAAAACCATGCTGCGCAGACAGCGCAGCAGCCACGAAGGGATTCGCTCGGTACAAATTGTGGGTAACGACCCAACGCAGCTAGCGGACGCTGCTCGCTTCAACGCCGATGACGGTGCCGACATCATTGATATCAATATGGGCTGTCCGGCGAAGAAAGTGTGCAAGAAAGCCGCCGGTTCGGCACTGCTGGGGGACGAGAGACTGGTTGCTGAAATTCTAGAGCGCGTGGTAGGCGCGGTGTCCGTGCCCGTGACCCTGAAGATACGTACCGGTATCGCGCCAGACCAGCGCAATGGCGTTAACATTGCGCGCATCGCCGAGGCCTCGGGGATTCAAATGCTGGCGGTCCATGGTCGAACCCGCGCCGACCGATTCAAAGGCGAGGCCGAGTACGAGACCATTGCGCAGGTGAAGGCCGCGGTTCGTATTCCTGTTGTCGCCAACGGTGATATCGACTCAGGCCCCAAGGCGCTGCGCGTGCTTCAACAGACCGGTGCTGACGCGGTCATGATTGGTCGAGCCGCCCAGGGCCGCCCCTGGCTCGCCGGCCATGTGGCCCACTTTTTAGAGACGGGTGAGACACAGACTGCGCCTGACCTTCAGAGCATTAGCGTCTGGCTGCACAGCCATCTTCTCGATCACTACGCCTTTTATGGCGAGACTAAGGGCGTGCGTTCGGCGCGAAAACACATTGGCTGGTACCTTCAAGGCCTGCCCGGAGTTCGGCATTTTCGCGAGACTGTTTTTAGGGCAGAAACAGCGCAAGACCAGCTTGCTGCGATCGATCAGTTCCTTCTCGAGCAGGGGCTGCGCTGTGCGGCCTAATCGTCAGGCATCGCCGGCCTCAAGGCTTGACGAGGCCCTAACCGCGGCGCTCGATAGCTACTTTGAGCAGCTTGGCAACCAAAAGCCACATGCCGTCTACGAGATGGTGACCCTTGCCATGGAGCGCACCCTTATTCCCTACGCACTCAACCGCTGCCAGGGTAACCTTAGTCAAACCGCAGAGCTTCTGGGCATCACACGCAACACGCTGCGAAAAAAAATTCAGCTCCACAAGATTCCGATTAATCCTTCTTTTAAACCAAAAACCTATGGTCGCCCTTAGCACAAATCTTCTTGGCAACGCACGCCCCAACTGGCTCCCCGTGCGTCGCGCCCTTTTATCGGTCTCCAACAAAGAGGGCCTTGTGGCCTTTGCAAGCCAGCTGGCAAGGCTTGGCATCGAGCTTGTCTCAACCGGTGGTACTGCAAAGACACTGGCCGATGCAGGCCTTAAGGTGATTGCCGTGGACAGCCTGACGCAATTTCCAGAAATGCTTGATGGCCGTGTCAAGACTCTCCACCCGGCCATTCATGGGCCACTGCTTGCGCGTCGCGACCTGCCTGAGCATATGGCAAGACTTGCGGATATGGGCTACCCCGCCATCGATCTTCTTGTCGTGAACCTCTACCCGTTTGAATCGACACGGGCAAAGCCTGGCGTGGGCTACCAGGAGTTGATTGAAAATATTGATATTGGCGGGCCTGCCATGATTCGCGCAGCTGCCAAAAACCATGACGGGGTGGCGGTTGTGGTGGACCCCAGTGACTACCCCGTGCTAGTCGAGGCCCTCGACCAGGGGCAAGGCATGCTCGGCTGGGCCCATCGTCAGAGCCTTGCCGCTAAGGCTTTTGCCCACACGGCCGCCTACGACGGTGCGATTGCAAACTTTCTGAATGCGCTTCCTATTGACCTTGGCCAAACCAGCCCAGCGAGCGTGGACCCCAAAACTACAGGTCTCGCAGACCACGGCCATGCAGAGAACGTGGTCGAGGCCCCAAGCCCTTCGGAGAGCCAGATGCTACCGCGCATCCTAAGCCTTCAGTTCAGGCAGCAACAGGCCATGCGTTACGGTGAGAACCCCCATCAGTCAGCAGCCTTCTACAGCCAGACTAATGCCGCCCTGGGCGGTCTTGGCCATTACCAACAGCTTCAAGGCAAAGAGCTTTCGTTTAACAACCTGGCCGATGCTGATGCGGCCTGGCTCTGCGCACGCAGCTTCGATGCCCTTGGTTCGCCGGCCTGTGTCATTGTGAAGCATGCCAACCCCTGCGGCGTGGCTTTGGCCGAGTCAGCCCTAAAAGCCTACGAGAAGGCCTTCAAAACGGACCCCACCTCCGCCTTTGGAGGCATCTTGGCCTTTAACACCGAAATTGACGAAGACTGCGCCCTGGCCATTGGTCAGCAATTTGCCGAGGTTATTCTTGCTCCCGGTTACACCGAGGCAGCCCTGAGCGTTTTTGCGAAGAAGGCCAATTTAAGGCTGCTTAAAGTTCCTTTAGGCACCGAGGCGGGTCTGACCCAGGGCCTCGACCTTAAACGCGTGACCGGGGGACTGCTGGTTCAGACCCCCGACTGGAACAGGCTTGCAGCTTCCGATCTTCGATGCGTGACCCAGAAGACACCAAGCGAGCAGCAGCTCAAAGACCTCCTTTTTGCCTGGAAGGTCGCCACCTGGGTGAAGAGCAATGCCATTGTTTTTTGCAAAGACAGCATGACCATGGGCGTAGGTGCTGGCCAGATGAGTCGAC
>JAURCW010000063.1 GCA_030828265.1 Burkholderiales bacterium
GGCATGATTAAAGTTCATTACGCCGATCTCTTTTCTGATGATCCAGGCCTTAAGCACCGACTCGTCGACCTTGGCCCCCGCATTTACGAGCTCTCCGATTTTCTCGCCAATGTTATGCAGGTCGAGAATGTGCCGGGTAAGCTCTCGGGTGCGGTGACCTACCACGACAGCTGCAGTGGTCTGCGCGAGCTCGGGGTCTGTGCCCAGCCTCGGCAGTTACTCAAATTAATACCAGGCGTCGAAGTCCGCGAAATGAAAGATGCCCGTGCCTGTTGTGGCTTTGGCGGAACCTTTTCACTCAAATACGGTGCTGTTTCATCGGCCATTGTCGACGAAAAAATTGGCAATATTCAAGCCACCTCAGCTCAGGCGGTGGTGCTTGGTGACTTGGGTTGTATGCTAAACATCGAGGGTCGTTTACGGCGTCTTGGTGACGACAAGACGCAGGTCTTGCATATTGCGCAAGTACTCGCAGGGGAGGTTTAGGTTATGCAAGTTCAGTCCATGCATTTTCAGTCGCGCGCTGAACTCAAACTGCAAGACGCACGACTTCAGAAAAACCTGCGTCGCTTAGCCGATAAGTTTGTATCGGCGCGGGCTCAGGTCATGACGGAAATTGATTTCGACGCCACCCGCGATGCGGCCGTCGAGCGTCGAAACAGGGCCATACAGAACCTAGATGTCTGGCTTGAGCTTTTTGAGAAAAAAGCAACCGAGAGAGGCGCCACTGTTTTGTTCGCAGAGTCGGCGGCTCAGGCGTCTGAGATTGTCGTGAGCCTTGCGAAGCGCCACGAGGCCAAAACTGTTACCAAGTCCAAGTCGATGGTGTCTGAGGAAATGGCCCTGAATGAGGCTCTGCGACGCGCAGGTGTTGAGCCCGTCGAGACTGATCTTGGCGAATACATTCTTCAAATCAACGACAACGAGCCGCCAAGCCATATCATCGCCCCAGTCATTCACAAGGACAAGGAGGAGATTGCTGACCTTTTTGCCCAGGTTCACGATAAGCCCCGGCTTGACGATATTCCTGAGCTTACTCGCGAAGCACGTCAACAACTTCGGCCGAAGTTTTTAGCGGCAGACATGGGTGTTACGGGGGGAAACTTCGTTATTGCCGAAACAGGGTCTGTCGCCTTGGTGACGAACGAAGGCAATGAGGGTATGTGCACCATCATGCCCAAGGTTCACGTTGTGGTAACCGGCATTGAGAAGGTCTTACCCACCCTTGAAGACTTCGCCACCATGGCGCGCCTGCTCACACGTTCGGCAACGGGTCAGTCCATCTCGAACTACGTGTCCTTGCTAACGGGTGTCCGCAGCCAAGGCGAGCCGGATGGCCCTGACCATTTGTACTTCGTGCTTGTCGATGGCGGTCGTTCGGGTCTTTTAGGCAGTGAGTTTGAAGAGATGCTTCGTTGCATTCGTTGCGGCGCCTGCATGAACCACTGCCCGGTCTACCAAAAAATTGGTGGCCACGCCTATGGCTGGGTCTACCCTGGCCCAATGGGAGCCGTCCTAACCCCGTCGTACGCAGGCCTTGAGAACTCTCTTGATCTTCCCCAGGCCGCTACCTTGTGTGGTGAATGTCATGTGGTCTGCCCCGTCAAAATCCCCCTGCCAGACCTGCTACGCAAGCTTCGTGAGCGTCAGTTCGATCGGCATCTTCGCCCCTGGCGAGAGCGTTGGGCGCTTTGGGCATGGGGCTTCGTTGCCATGCGACCGCATTTGTACAGGCTTGTTTTTGGTGTCGCGAACCGGGCCCTGCGTATTATGGCTCGGGGTCGGGGCTACCTGGCCTTTCTTCCTATGGCATCAGGCTGGTCGAGGTTTCGTGATCTACCTGTGCCGAAGGGTAAAAATTTCGCCGATCGTTACGCGCTTTGGAAGTCATCGAGGCCCGAGACAAGGTCGTGAACCAATCGCGGGCCTTTGTAGATGAGGCCCGAATAAACCTGAATAAGGTCTGCACCCGACTTTAACTTGGCAAGACCATCTTCAGTGTTCATGATGCCGCCAACGCCAATAAGCCCCGTTCCGGGGCCAACCAACTGCCGAAGCTTACGAAGCACCAGACTTGACTGAATAGAGAGTGGCGCACCCGACAGGCCACCTTGTTCTTGGGCGTGTGGAAGACCTTGAATAACAGACTTGTCGATGGTTGTATTGGTTGCAACAACGCCCTCGATGTCGAACTGTTGAATGAGTCTTGCAATGGTACCTATTGCCTCGTCATCAAGATCTGGAGCAATCTTTACAAAAAGAGGAACCTCTTTCCCGATGGACCGGCGTAGGTTTGCCTGCTCGGATTTTAAGCACTGCAAAAGTGTCTTTAGTAACTCTTCCGATTGGAGGTCCCGCAGACTTTGTGTGTTGGGCGATGAGATGTTTACGGTGATGTAATCGGCCCAAGGGTAAACCGCCCGCAGGCAGATGAGGTAGTCGTCGACCGCCCGGTCAACTGGTGTGCTGGCATTCTTACCAATGTTGAGCCCAAGCACTCCTCTTTTTTCGGCGACCCAACGGGATGTTTTGACATTGTTCAAGAATGATTCGAGGCCGAGGTTGTTGAATCCAAAACGGTTGATAATCCCCTGCGCTTTAGGCACTCGAAAGAGTCTTGGCCGAGGGTTGCCTGGCTGTGGTTTAGGCGTCACGGTCCCTACCTCAATGAACCCAAACCCAAAGCAGCCAAGGGCGTCAATCAATTCGGCATTTTTATCAAGGCCAGCGGCAAGGCCTACAGCATTGGGAAACCTTAGACCAGCCACTTGTTTTTCAGACGAGGGCAGTGGAGAGGAGGCTGGAAGCAGCCACGGTGCCCACCGATTCAGGCGATTTAGCGAGCCAAAACTTAGGTGGTGAGAGGTTTCAGGGTCAAGTTGGAAGAGAAGTGGACGCAGGGCCGGGTAGAGCTGCCATAGCCAATGCGAACTGCTAGGCCGAGCCGTCATGGGGCTTCTTGGGACTCATCAAGATCTTGAACGCGACGCCATTGCCCATGGATAAGCATCTCTGAAGGCTTGAACCCCGCCTTGTAGGCCATTTTCTTACTTCCTGAAATCCAGTAGCCAAGGTAGAGGTAGCTGAACCCCAGCCGCTGGCATTCAGCAATTTGCCACAAAATGCCATAGGTACCAAAAGAGTTTTTGGGGTCCAAAGGGTTGTAGAAGGTGTAAACAGCCGAGAGTCCATCAGGAAGTCGGTCCACAATGCTGACCATGGCAAGTTCGCCGCTAGGATGGCGAAAGCTAATCAGCTCAGTCGAAACACGGCTTTGTAAGAGAAACTGCGCGTACTGATCTCGACTGTCTTGATCCATGCCACCGCCTGCATGACGATGCGACTGGTAGGTCTGGTAGAGCCGATAGTGCTCGTCACGAAACTGCAGGGGCTCACGCTGAACAAGGAGCTGCTCGTTGTATCGTCGTATGAGTTTTCTCTGCGTCCGGTTTGGCTCAAACTCGCCGGCGGGGATACGTAAAGGTATGCATTCCCTGCAGCCATCGCAGTAAGGTCTGTAGGCGAAGGCACCGCTTCGACGAAAGCCCATCTGAACGAGGTCTCCGTAGAGCTCCGATGTAATAAGGTGATTGGGAGTAGCAACCTGAGAGCGCGCCTTGCGCGAGGATAAGTAGCTACAGGAATACGGTGCAGTGACGTAAAACTGCAGGGTCGCAACAGGGAGGTCTCGGAGGCTTGACATGGCTATTCCCCCCAGAGTGTAAGTCTGGGAGGGTGCTCTTGCCAAGGAAACCCCGGTTTTTCTGTCTCCTTTGTAAGGACTGCTTCAAATCGCTCTCGGTCCATGGGCTGAGCTCCAAGAAACTGAAGGTGCTGCGTCTGTTGTTGGCAGTCGATGAACTGACCACCGTGTGCTTTCGCCCACTGCACAAGCATAGCCAGACAAATTTTTGAGGCGTTGGGCTCGAGGCTAACCATACTCTCTCCAAAAAGCATCTGGCCAATACTTACCAGGTAGAGCCCACCCAAAAGCCTTTGGCCGTCAAAGAGCTCAAGGCTGTGCGAAAGTCCACGTTCTTGAAGCTTTTGATAGTTCTGAATAATCGCGGGGGTGATCCAGCTTCCGTTTTGACTTTGCCTAGGAGCGGCGCACTGCGTCAGGATTGTCTGAAAGCAGCTATCGACCCGAAGCTCGTAGTGTCTTTCCACGGCCTGACGAATTGTTTTCACGAGCGACCGCCTGCATCGAAACGCATCGACCTGAAGAACCATGCGTGGGTTGGGTGTCCACCAGAGAACCGGTTCGCCTGGTCCCGACCATGGGAAGATGCCACTACGGTAGGCCTTCTCGAGCATCTCAGGGGTAAGGGACTGGCTTGCCGCAATTAGCCCGTTTGCACCATGCTGATCGGTTAACGCCCGCCTGCTTGAAGGAAATACATCGCCCGGTTCTATCCAAGGAAGTCGAATAGGCGATGGCTCGGTCATGAGGTTTCTTTAGCGCATGCTCTGATGATCGACAGGAAGCGAATGGTGAACCTGCCTATCTTTAAAAAAATGCCTCAGGGCTGCTTCGACGGAGCGAAAGGCAATTTCATCCCAAGGAATCTCATGCTCGTGAAAGAGTTGGGCCTCGAGTGACTCTTCACCGGGATCAAGGTTTTCAGAGGTCATCTCAGCAAGGTAAAAAAGGTGCACCTGATTCGCAACCACGACATCGTAAACAGCCATAAGCTTAATGGGCCTTACCAAGGCGCCAGCCTCTTCGAGTGTCTCCCTCAGAGCGCCCTCTTGAGTCGTTTCGTTTAACTCCATGAACCCGGCAGGCAGAGTCCATTTGCCGCTTCGGGGCTCAATGGCGCGACGACAAAGCAATACTTTTTCGTGAAAGTACGCAACGGTGCCCACGACCAGTTTTGGATTCTCGTAGTGAATCTCGCCGCACTTCGTGCACACCTGCCGCATGCGATTGTCGTTGGCCGGAATTATCTGTTGGGTCTGTGCCGCGCAGCGAGAGCAAAAGTTCATACCCCATTCTAAGCGTGCAGCCTAATTAATTGTTGTATAGTTAGAGGCTCGGCGCGGGGTGGAGCAGTCTGGCAGCTCGTCGGGCTCATAACCCGAAGGTCGTAGGTTCAAATCCTACCCCCGCTACCAGTTCTTCTGATCGCCATGATCTTCAATAAACTTAAGAATGAATTACGAAGGTCGTCCAATCTTCGTCTGGTTTTGGTTTGCATTCTTCTTTTAATGGTTGTCGGAATCGCTGAACACTTCGGATTTATTGTTTATCCTTCGAAAGAAGAAGTTCCAATAACCGGACGAGAGCTTGTTTGAGAATGACAAACTGGTATTCACTTATTACCTTCGGGTACAGCGACTCTGAAGATCGCCTCTGGGTGAGGCTCACGGCGGAAGACTCGAACGCTACTTTTTGGCTTAGTCGCCGACTCGTCTCTCGGTTCTTGCCCGATGTTTATGGGGGTTTGATTGGGGATCAGTCGAAGGAGGCTGCATGCCTGGAACACGAACAGGCTGTGGCGGAATTGCGTGCTCAGGGTGGTGATAGCTCTCCCCCATCTCCCAAGCTTGAAGGCCTTCTTAGCCTTGGTCTTATCTCAACCATCCGATTCAGTCAGAACGAGGGTAGCTATTCGATGATCTTCGAGGGTAATGGCGACTCAGCGGGTTTTCGTTGTGACCGCAAGGCGGTGCATCGAGTGCTTGAAGCGCTTTGGTCTCGCCAGCGCGCCGTTGGCTGGGGGCTTCCTGCCCCGTGGGCCGAAGCCCTTGTGAACGATCAGTAGGGGTAATCGCGCATGAAGGAATGGCTTCTGATTGTCTGGATAGGAACCACCACGAACTTCACGGTGATGGAGCGGCATTTGTCTGAAGAGTCCTGCAAGCAATCCGCTGAAAAGCTAAGGGCAAGCACTGATCCCAAGTTCACCGTGGAATGCACCTCAGACCTGCGTGAAGGTCGCTCACAGTTGCCGAAGCCACTTGGCTCAGGCGGGGTGGCCAAGTAACTTATAAGCTTTGCTTGAGATTCGCTAAAAAATTAGGACAACCGTTGTCCATGATGGGGTTTGGGGGGGAAGAGCGATTGGTCGTCTAGACGTTCAATCGGTTCTATATCAAACCCATCCTCACCATAGTCAAGGCTAAAGAATCGTTCGCCCTTAAGTAAGATTGATTTGGCAACCGTGAGATAGCCGAACTGCTGCGAGGCAAATTTAGCCAGCCCAAGATCCAGCACATGAATGGCGTTGGGCTCAATGTTCGGTGAAAGGTCGTAGAACACTTGCTGGCCAGGGTCGTAATTCCACCAGTGCTGAGTGAATTGCGCCGTCCCTAGGGTGGGCTTTGCAATGTAGAGCCACCCGCTTACCATTTTAAAGCCGTGGCTCTTTTGCACCTGGCTCGCATTGCGGAGGCACTCGTTGTTTACTCCACCCTGAAGGAGGCGGGGTCTTATGACATCAAGGGTGGCCTCGCTGTATGGCTGTCTCTCAAGCAAAAAGCGTAGGAGAGCCCCTTGTTTGGGTGAGCTATTAAACATTCTCAACTAATTTAACAAAATATTTCTACAAATGTAAATGTGGCAATGCAAAAACAGGGGTTAAACTAAGGTCTCTTTGCGATTAAGGGATTACCCTATGTCAACCAATACGCTTTTTGAGGAAATCACTATTGGGCAGTCGGCGAGCCTGTCTACTGTCCTCACCCAAGACATCCTAGATGCCTTCGTTAAGGTATCGGGAGACTGCAATCCTGCCCATACCGATCCAAGCTATGCAGCAACGACGCCCTTAAAGGCCGTCGTGGGCCATGGCATCTGGACGGCAAGTATTATTTCGCGCATCTTGGGCACCACATTTCCCGGGCCCGGCACGATTTATTTGGGGCAGACCTTGAAGTTCAAGCGGCCGGTCTATCTCGGTGATGAGATTACGGGCACCGTTAAGGTGTCTCAAAAGGACGAAAAGGGAAAAGTCTGGCTTGAGACCCTAGTAACGAACCAAAAGGGTGAGGCGGTGCTTGAAGGTGAGGCCGTTATTCTTGCTCCAACCAGTCGTTACGCCCTTCCCGGTTAAGTTCTAGGGAAGAGCGCCTTCTTTTTGTGCGTAGACCAAGCTGTACAGGGCCGGTAGCGAAAGCAAGGTAAGCCCAGTTGCCACCACCAGTCCTCCCATAATGGCAACAGCCATTGGACCCCAAAAGACGCTGCTTTGAAGGGGGATCATGGCAAGAACCGCTGCCGCTGCCGTGAGAGTGATGGGGCGAAATCGAAGAATCGTAGCCTCCACAATGGCGGATCGAACCGATAAGCCTCGGGCCCGTTCCTTCTCAATTTGATCAATAAGA
>JAURCW010000189.1 GCA_030828265.1 Burkholderiales bacterium
CCGGTGTTAAGAAGATCGGCCCCCGCAACCGCTACGGCCTTGGCAAGCTGCACAACCTCTTCCCAAGAACTGCCCTGCGGGATGAGGTCGAGCATGGAGAGCCTAAAAATAATGAGGAACTGAGGCCCAACGGCCTTGCGTGTGCGCGCCACAATTTCAAGCGGAAGGCGCATGCGATTCTCGTAAGACCCACCCCACTGGTCGCACCGATGGTTGGTCGCCTGCACCAAAAACTCATTAATAAAGTAGCCTTCGGAGCCCATAATCTCGACCCCGTCGTAGCCTGCCTCCTGAGCCCTTTGCGCGGAGAGCACGAAGTCTGCAATTTGACCCTCCACGCCCCGCGACGATAAGGCCCAAGGCTTAAAGGGCGAGATAGGTGCCTTGATTCGGCTTGGCGCAACGGCAAAGGGATGATAAGCATACCGGCCGGCATGCAAGATTTGCATGGCAATGCGACCACCTGCCTCATGCACATTCTGAGTAACCACCCTATGCCTTTGCGCATCGGCCCTTGACCGCATCATGCCCGCAAAAGGCTTAACCCAGCCCGCACGGTTCGGGGCGAAGCCGCCCGTTACGATAAGCCCTACTCCACCCTCGGCACGCTCACGAAAATAAGCGGCGAGCTCGTAAAGGTCTTTGCCGTCCTCAAGCCCTGTGTGCATCGACCCCATAAGAACTCGGTTCTTAAGGGTGACATGACCGAGCTCAAGCGGGTCGAATAAAGAAGCCATACCCTAGAAACGAATGAGGGTGTTTCGCTTACCAAGCTCAAACGCACGTGCCTGACTGCCAGGCCGATCGGTGACGAGTTGAGTCTCGATTTCATGCAGGCGTCGAAATGCCTTAAAGGCCGTGACATTAACTTCTTTGAGTGCGTCGACCGCCTTGCAGTTAAAGCTCACCTGGTAGCGCAGATCGGCATGGCCCTTGTCTGCCTTGGGCGCATCGCCGTGCGCATCACCAAAAAGATGTGAACGAAAAAGAACCTTCTCCTTCGAACACAAAGCCTCTTTGTTGGGCTCAAAAAAGTTTGCTGGATTTTCAAGAAGGCCTTGCAGCTCTGCCAAGGCCTTAGTCTGACGATCGTTCTTAGGCGCATGTTCAAAGCCAACCAGGTTGTCCATGGGCGAGACGAGCTCAAGGCTCAGCCTGCCTTGTTCAAGGCTTACTTCGAGCTTGGCATGCCCGTGCTTGTGCGCATGATGATGCGCGTGCTGGGCCTGGGCGGCACCAAGAAACAAAAAGATCCCAGCCAGAACCCCGCCTGCATAACGAGGGCTTTTAAAGACATTCTGGGGAGAAGGGCAAGATTTGTTCATTCAATTCTCCTTGGATTCATGAAGTATAAGGTTCCGAGTATCCTGCTAGCGGCAGTTCAAGATTAAGTAATTCAGCGACTCAGGCTATCCTAGCCTGATTGTTAGCCCTGCAACCCTTAGCAGCCTATGCCCCAACGATTCAAACATCACATCTTTATTTGTACCAATCACAGAGACGATGGTGAGAGCTGCGCTGCGCGAGGCTCTTTGGCTTTGCTGAAGTCCATGAAGGAGGCCGTGCGCGACCATCAGAGTGATCACGAGGGAGGCATCATGGTGAATAAATCAGGCTGCTTTGGGCTTTGCCAACAAGGGCCTAACTGCGTGGTTTACCCGCAAAGTACTTGGCATTCAATAAAGACCCCGGGCGAAGCTAGGGCCCTTATTGACGCGCTGCATTCGCCTACTGGCTGCCCCTCGCAGAACTAGTGCTTGTGGTGCATGCCGCCAGAGCCCCCATGGTGCCCACCATGGCTCTTGGCCCGCATATCCACCACTGAGGCTTTTACCTCTAACTCACCGGCCCTCTCGAAGACAAGAGTCACAGGAATAACCTGACCCGCCTCAAGCGGCTTCTTCAGGCCCATGAGCATAAGGTGGTAGCCCTCCTTGCTGCCGCGGTGCATAAGCACCTTGCCACCAGCAGGAAGATCAATGCCTGCGATCTCACGCATGCGCATCACGCCACCGTCCATGGTCATGTTGTGAAGCTCCATGGAGGCGGAGACAGGAGATCGGGCCGCGACAAGCTTGTCAGGCTGACCCGCCTTGTTCGAAATGGCCTGGATAAAAATAGCACCATTGGGCTGACCTGCAGATGTGGCCATTGCCTCGGGGCCTTGAACTTCGACGCCGGCGACCGAAAAACTTGATGCCTGAGCAAAAGGGCCGTAAGCCGTGGAACTTAGAAGCACGAGGGCAGCGCAGGCAAGCGCAGAGCGAAACCTAAAGGGTTGATTCGTCATTTTGGAAAACTCCTGCAAAAACGTTAGCAAACGAAGCCACTGTATTTCAGTGGCCTCAGTCGTCGGGTTGACACTAACTACGTTTTTGCCGGGGGCGGTGCGCGCGAGGCGTTTTGTACGGAGATGGATTGAGGGCTGGGAAAGTCCCAGGTTACTAAAACAAAATCACGCGACACCGGCCGATTGAAAGCGCGCGCGAGGCTGTCGTGAAGGTTTGAAATGATCGGGAGATGACAAAAGGGGCAGTGGTCTCGCCCCTGCTCCTCCCCAGTCTGAATACCAGACTGACTAAGCCAAGGCATGGCATGCAGATCGATCGGTGAAGAGCTACAAAAACTTACCTGCTGGCCGGGACTCTGAGCCTTCTTCACTGCACTGCCAGAGTGAAAAAACGCAGTA
>JAURCW010000028.1 GCA_030828265.1 Burkholderiales bacterium
CCAATTTGCCTGGGTAACAGTTGATGAACCTGCTCGGGCAGGAGATCGGTCAGGCTACCCACTAGGGCGGCTTGGCCAAGTCCCTCACCTGAGAAGTTGTAGGCGCCCGAGAGCTTGAGTCTGGCCTGAGGCAGCTGCAGGTTCGTAGATGACAGTGTGAAACTGAAGTCCGAGGGGAGCCTTGCCTGCTCCGCAAGGCTTGCCAGTAAACCTGAGGCAGACCATTCGCCCTCAAGGCCGAGCTTGTCGATACGAAGTGGCGAGGCTGGGAAAACCTCCGGCAGGTTGAGCTGAGTAGTCAGCCCCGAGACAACAAGGCTGCCCGTCGTCGGGCCCAAGAGAATACGGCCCGACAGTCCCGAAAGTGAGGGGTGAACGAGCTCACGAAAACTAATATCAGCAGACAGCTCGTTAAGCCATTGAGAAAGGCTTTGGGAGCCCAGGCTGCTGAGCTCGCCCGTCCAGTCAAGACGCACGGGTCCTAAGGCACCCCGCATAGCAGGCATGGGCTGAACCATAGAGAGCAGCGAGACAAGTTCTGCAGCCTCAAAGCTTTGCGTACGAAGCTGTGTCTGTCCATCACGAAGCTTAAGGAAGAGACCCTTTAGTCGCAGCTCACCCCGACCCGCCCCTTGGGAAGAGGCTGGATCCACGGCCTTAAGCTGCGGCTGCGGCTGCGGCTGCGGCACATTCAAGGCCACCGGCTTGACATCCAGACCACCGCTCAGGTCGTCCTGCCAGATCAATCGTGCATCAATTACCGACAGAGGTCCCTGCCATTGAATAGCCTCAAGCATGGGGCCCGAGGACTTATCCGAATCGGGGCTGAGCGCAACACCGGCAAGCACCAGTGTTCCATCGGCCTTGCGATGCAGGCGAAGCTTCAACCTTTCGATGCCAAGCTGAGAAAAAATAGGGATACCCGCTGAAAGCGAGTAGAAGGTGCGCAGACCGAAATCGGCCGTCAGGCCCTCCACCGAGGCCACGACCTCGCCCGTGGACCGTTGAACGAGCTCGGCCGCGCCCACCGCCAGCCGGGGGGAGAGCCAGTCTGCCCATTCGGCCCTCGCATCTCGAGCCCTGAGTTCAAGATCAAGTGGGTCAAGTGCAGGACCCACCGACTGGGCAAGACGCTGCGGATTGTTGATGGTCTGCGCAAGCTGCGGCCACAACCAGTAACGAATACCCAAGGCCGTGGAAAGCATGACCAGAACAACCAACACCATGAGCCCCGCAAAGAGATTCCATGCCCACGACCTGCGACCAAGGCCTGCGGAGGACAGTGCTTGGGAATCAGGATGGTTTGAATTTGGCATTATGGAAATTCTTGCATAGCTTTTGAAGGAGTCCGGTGATTTCCTCCCTTGCCCCCGCCTATCGAAAGGCCGCTGACCATTCGGGCTTTGCTGAGCGAACTCTTCCTCAAGTTATGGCTCGCGAGCAACTGCTTGGCATTGAAATCCCCTTAACACGGCCAACTCTTCAGGCCCACTGGCATCAACACTGGGCGAAGGCCTTGGCGGCTGGCGTGTCAGACACGGACGAGAATGCGTTTGCACAGGCACTGCGTCAGTATCGGAATGCGGTCATGCTGGCCATTATGGCCCGAGACGTAGGCAGTCTCTCAGACCTGCAAGAGAATTTACAAAGCATCTCGGACCTTGCCGAAATCTGTCTCGACCTCGCCTATCAGCATTGCTGCAAGGCCATGGTGGACCGTCATGGCCTTGCTCGTCGGGCGACGGGCGAACCCGCGGACTTACTAATTGTTGGCATGGGCAAGCTCGGTGGACGGGAGCTCAACGCCTCTTCGGACATCGACCTGATCTACCTGCTGCCGGAGGATGGTCAGTCCGATGGCCGCCCTGAAGATCATCCCGATGGACCGGGCGGTGTACTTGATCTGCAGACCTACTTCACCCGGCTTGGCCGACGACTGGCAGGACTGCTAGGCGAATCCACGGCCGACGGCCTTGTCTTTCGCGTGGACCTTCGGCTGCGGCCTCATGGCGACTCAGGCCCGGTGGTCTGCAGTTTCGACATGCTTGAGGACTACCTGATTCGTCACGGCAGAGAGTGGGAACGCTATGCATGGATCAAGGCCCGACTGGTTAATAAGGCCGTACTCAGCAGTCAAGATCAGTTTGAAAAAGATGCACGAACACTCGAGTCCATTCGACGGCCCTTCGTCTTTCGTCGCTACCTCGACTTCAACGCCCTAGCCGCCCTGCGCGACCTGCACGGCCAGATTCGTGAAGAAGCCCAGCGACGCAGTCATCGACGCGAGAACCGCATGGCAGGCGATTACGAGACGGTGGATGTCAAGCTTGGACCGGGCGGTATTCGCGAAATTGAGTTTATTGCTCAGCTCTTCCAGCTCATTCGTGGGGGGCGCGACCCCGCACTTCAGTCACGGGTCTGCCTCGAGGTTCTAGGCCTTCTGCGCAAGCAGGCTCGAATCAGTGAGCAGGAGCACCTTCAGCTCTGCGAGGCCTACGAGTTCTGGCGACGGCTTGAGCATCGACTGCAGTACGAAGAGGATGCCCAGACCCATGTGCTCTCGGGTTCTTCAAAGGCCTACAGCAAAATGGCACAAGCCATGGGGCTTGAATCCGCCCAAGCACTAAGCCTGCAGATCGAGATGCACCGTTCGCATGTCATCCCCATTTTCGAAAAACTTTTTCGCAAAGATGCAACCACACCAGAGGCCTCGGAGTCCGAGCAGACGGCCGCTCTCGGCAAAGGCTGGGAGATGCAAGACAAGCCCTTAAGACCCGAGGCGCTTGCTGCCCCCAGGATGAACGATGCCGACAGCCGGCTTGAACGAATACGCGCCCGTATCAAGACGATTGTTTATGAGCACCCCGAGGCACAAAGGCTTGAGCTTGGGCTTAACGAACTCATCGACAGTCTGCGTAGACGCAGCTCCTACCTCGCCCTTTTCGACGAATACCCCGAGGCACTCGACCGAGTAGCCAAGGTCATGGAAGCCTCGTCCTGGGCCGCCTCCTATATGCAGCGGCATCCTATTGTTCTGGATGAGCTGCTTGACCATCGTGGCCTTGAAGAGGCTGACGAACTGGGTCTTCTCACCAGCCAGCTTCATGCAAGCCTTGAAGATGCCCAGATGAATGGCGAGCCCGATGTTGAGCGACAGATGGATATTCTGCGCGAGACCCACCATGGCCAGCTCTTTCGATTGTTGGTGCAAGACCTTGATGGCCTGCTTTCGGTGGAGCATCTCTCCGATCGACTCTCCGCTCTCGCCGATGTAATGATTGATGCCACGCTGCGCTCGGCCTGGAAGACCACACCGCGCCGCCACCGGCAAGACCCCCAGTTCGCAGTCATTGCCTACGGCAAGCTTGGCGGAAAGGAGCTGGGATATGCCTCCGATCTTGACTTAATTTTTCTTCATAATGACGCCGACGAGATGGCCCAGGAGGTTTACGCGCGACTGGCTAAACGCATTAATGTCTGGCTATCCACCAACACAGCGGCTGGCAGCCTTTTTGAGATCGACCTTCGGCTGCGGCCCAATGGCAATGCTGGCTTGATGGTGACCGACCTACCCGGCTTTATCGACTACCAAGAAAAACACGCCTGGGTCTGGGAGCATCAGGCCCTCACCCGTGCTCGATTCTGCGCGGGTGACACCCTAATAGGCCAGGACTTTGAGAAGGCTCGCATTCAGATTCTTCGACAGCCTCGCCCCGCGCAGGCGCTTCAGGAGGAGATTCTTGCCATGCGCGAGCGTATGCACGAGGGGCATCCCAACCCAAGCGGTCAGTTCGACCTGAAACACGATCGGGGTGGGATGGTGGATATTGAATTTATGGTGCAGGCACTGGTTCTTGAACACAGTCATGCTCATGCCGACCTCACCGGCAACCTGGGCAATATCGCCCTGCTTAACATGGCGGCCCAGCTCGGACTCATTGGGCGGGAGAAGGCACAGAAGGTGGCTGAGGCCTACCGGCAGTTTCGCCGACATCAACACCGGCTGCGACTGGCCGGTGCGAGCTCGGCAAGGGTTGCGCCCAACCACTTCGAAGGCGATCGTCAGGCCGTCTATGACCTCTGGAAGGACGTCTTCAACAAGGCACCGGCCACTGTTCGTAGCCTTTCAGAGATTCGCGGTAAGCCGAGCTAGAATGTCGCATGAACCTACCTTACCCTCGCTGCTCAGGGCCCACATCTTTCGGGCCAAGGCGTCATTGGGTCTAAGGCCACCTACCCTAGGAGAGTCTTTTCATGTCAATGGCTGATCGCGATGGTGAGATCTGGATGGATGGTCAATTTGTGGACTGGCGCGATGCCAACATCCATGTATTAACCCATACGCTGCACTATGGCATGGGCGTCTTCGAGGGGGTACGCTGTTATGAGACCAGTTCGGGCAGCGCCATCTTTCGCCTTAAAGACCATACCCAGCGTCTCTTGAACTCGGCCAAGATCTTCCAAATGAAACTGGGCTATTCCAAGGAAGAGCTCATGCAGGCCCAGCTTGAGACAGTGCGACGAAACAAACTGAAGTCTTGTTACATTCGGCCCATCGTCTGGATCGGTTCGGAGCGAATGGGTATCGCCACCAATGACAACAAAATCCACATCGCCATTGCGGCATGGCCCTGGGGGGCCTACCTGGGTGAAGAGGGTCTTGCCAAGGGCATTCGAGTAAAAACCAGTTCCTTCACTCGGCATCACGTTAATGTGTCGATGGTACGAGCCAAGGCCAGTGGTTACTACATCAACTCGATTCTGGCCCACCAAGAAGTCTGTGGCATGGGCTATGACGAAGCCCTGCTCTTGGATACGGAAGGCTATGTTTCTGAGGGTGCTGGGGAGAACCTGTTTATTGTGAAGTCGGGCAGGCTCTACACCCCCGACCTCGCCTCCTGCCTCGATGGCATCACCCGCGATTCCGTGATGACCATCGCAAAAGATTTTGGTATTGAGATTATCGAAAAGCGAATTACTCGCGATGAAATTTACTGCGCGGATGAGGCCTTCTTCACCGGTACTGCAGCCGAGGTGACGCCAATTCGTGAGTTGGATGACCGCACCATTGGCGAAGGACGTCGCGGTCCTATCACCGAAACCATTCAAACCAGCTTTTTCGATGCTGTTTCAGGCAAGGCGCCGAAATATCAAAGCTGGCTCTCGCCCATTTAATGTCGAGGCTCTAGGCCGAACAATGACCCAAAATCTCGCCATGCCCCCCGACCACGAGTTCGCTGCCTTGACAAAGGAAAACGCGTCTTCCCAGGGGTCAGCGCCTGAGCTATCTAGCCTGCGCGTATCACAGCATGAACTGCCCATTTTTTGTCCAAACCCGCGCATGCCTCTTTGGAGCAGCCACCCCAAAGTCTTTCTTGAGTTAAACGAAGAGGGCCTTGCCAAATGCCCGTATTGCGGAACCCGGTATCAGCTCGACGACGAGTCGCACACAGGCTAGTCCATAACGAGCTTGGCTGACTGGGCCTGGCTCTTTTCAAATTGAATCTCACGACGCAGGCTCGCCAGCCGTGCATCGATCATGGACATGACTGTGAAGTCAGCATCGTTAGCCTTGCGAGCCAGTCGTAACTGTTCAAGCGCCGCATTCAAGGCGCCGGCCCGCCGATAGCGCTCCGCGGTAGCCCAGTGCGCAAGGGTCTGTTGACTTGCCGAGGAGGCCACCTGGGCCTGCAGCGCCCAGCCTTGAAGGTCGTCGGGCCAACGGCTGGTGTAAGACTGGGCAAAGGCAAGGGCCTGGTCATGGCGACCAAGGCCCTCCACAATTCGTATGCTCAGGCGTGCGAGCTGCCTTTGGCTAATGGAAGGGTTCATGGCCCCAAGGGCAGGCTGCAGAGTCTCATAGGCCTTCGGTAGGTCCCCAGCCGCAAGTAAAACCTCTAGCCGCGCCGTTGTGAGTAAGGGGTTTGCCCATTCATGGGCATTGGCCTTACGCGCAAGCGCTTCGGCCTGATCCAACCGGCTCAGCGCCTCCTGATGGCGCCTCTGACCGGCTGAAACCCAGGCCATGGCATAGGCCAAGGCGGACTGCTGGACTGCCTTCGCTTGAGCCTGCTCGAACGCCTTTTGCAGTCGCAACTGGCTCTTCGCAAGCCCATCCACCGAACGATCCGAGAGCGACCCTATTCGCGCCCTAAGCCAGCGAAACTCCAACGTATCTTGCGCAGGCTGTTTGGAATCAGGCTGCGACAAGGCCGAGCTGTTCGACCCGTTCATTTGTGAGAGCCTCGTCTGCACGTCGGCGATGCGCTCGCTGGTCAATGGGTGCGAACGAACCCAGTTGGGTGCTGCCGACTCATAAAACTCGCCGGCACGCAGAAGCTTCTGAAAAAGGCTTGCCATAGCCTGAGGGTCAAATCCCGCCTCCTTCAAAAGACCAAGCCCAACACGATCAGCCTCACGCTCGGCCTCGCGTGAAAAGGCAAGCTGATCTTGAACCGCAACCGTCTGACCCAAGGACATAATCCCCATGGCAGCGTCCGAGCTGCTTGAAGCGGCCATGGCGGCAAGCAAGGCCGCCGCAATCATGACCGCCGAGGACTGGCGACGCTGACCGAATTGCCTTGAAATATGGCGCTGGCTGACATGACCAATCTCATGGGCAAGCACCGACATGAGCTCGGACTCGGACTGAGACTGAGCCATTAAGCCGGTGTGGATGCCAATATAGCCACCGGGCAAGGCAAAGGCGTTGATGGCGGGGTCGCGCACCGCGAAAAAACGAAACTCCGCAGGCTCAATGGACTGGCCAGGCTGCAGATGCCCTTGTTCAAGAGCTGCCTGAAGAAGTCGGGCCGACTGAGAGGATAGATAATCTTCGAGCTCCGGATCGTCGGCCACAACCCCGGCGCGAAGAAATTCTTGAAAGACCTGGCGACCAAGGCGACGCTCGGCCGAAAGACTCAGGCCATCGGCATCGGCTTCCCCCAGTTGCGGCAGTTGCTCCGTGCCAACCCGAGTCTGCGCAGAAGCATTGCAGACAAAACTCATGAGGGACAGGGCAGCGAGAACTACCGCCATGCGACGGGCGAGCCAGACGGTGCCAAGACAATGAACGGGTGCCATAGCCTTATCATAGGGCCGATGAACTCTCCTCTTAGTCATTTCAACCAAGACGGGAAGGCCGAAATGGTTGACGTCTCGCGCAAAGACGACACAACACGCCAGGCAAGAGCCAGTGGCTTTATCTCGATGCGCCCCGATGTGCTTGCACTCGTGCGCCAAGGCAGCGCCGCCAAGGGAGACGTTCTTGGTGTGGCAAGAATCGCAGCCATTCAAGGGGCAAAGCGCACGAGCGACCTCATCCCCCTTTGTCATCCGCTTCCTATTCAACACATTGGGGTGGAGTTTGACTGCCTAGACGACCCCTGTGGTGTGCACTGCGAATTGTCAGTGACCACCACAGGAAAGACTGGGGTGGAGATGGAGGCCTTGACCGGCGTGCAGCTTGCGCTCCTAACGATTTATGACATGCTCAAGGCGGCACAAAAGGACATGGTCATTACCAATGTTCAGCTTGAAGAGAAGAATGGGGGAAAGTCAGGCCCCTTTCGTCGCGCCCTTGTGTCAGAAAGCCCGAGCCGCGAGGCGACGTAAAGGAAACCTTACCTTGGGCGTTGAACCCGAGGCCTTGACCTAGCCAAAAAACAAGCTAGCAAGCCCCAAGAAGATAAAGAAGCCTAGAGAGTCGGTGCTAAAGGTAAGCAGGACCGAGGAGCCCAAGGCAGGGTCGCGGCCCAGACGGTGCAAGGACATCGGAACAAAAATGGCAATAAGCGCAGCCACCAGAAGGTTGAGCAAAATAGCAAGCATCATGGTGATGCCAAGAAGCAGGCCGTTACTGGTTTCACTGTAAAGCCACCAGGCAAAGAGGCCCGCCACCGATCCCCAGACAAGACCGTTGAGCCCTGCGATCGAGAGTTCTTTGGCAAGTAACCGAGTGAGGTTGCCTGCAGTAACCTGGCCCAAGGCAAGGGATCGAATAAACAGGGTCATGGTCTGATTGCCCGTATTGCCTGCGATACCGGCCACGATGGGCATGAGGGCTGCAAGGGCCACCACGCGTTCAATGGTGCCCTCAAAAGCTCCGATGACGCGCGAGGCAAAAAAGGCCGTGCATAGGTTCAGGCCAAGCCAGAGCCAGCGGTTTTTTGCCGAGGCCCAGACCGACGAGAAAAGATCCTCCTCCTCGCGCAGTCCCGCCTGGGCAAGCACCTCGGAGTCGCTCTCTTCCCGAATAAGGTCAACCGCCTCGGACACAGTCAGTCGCCCAATCAGCTTGCCTTGGTCGTTCACCACGGGCGCTGAAACTAGGTCGTACCGCTCAAAGGCCTGGGCTGCGTCGTAGGCGTCATCACGGGCATTGAGCGACAAGATATCCCTGCGCATCACCTCCGACACCAAGGCCTCGGGCTCATTGACCAGAAGGTGTCCAATGGGCAAGGCACCCAGCAGTGTCTCTTTGCGATCAATCACAAAAACCTGGTCGGTATGGTCGGGCAGTTCATCAAAGCGGCGAAGGTAGCGAAGAACCACCTCAAGGGTCACGTCATCACGAATGGTGACCATCTCAAAATCCATCCGAGCGCCCACGCTGTCATCGGAGTAGGACATGGCCTGTCGAAGCTGCTCGCGCTCCTCGATGGTCAGGCCCTGACGAACTCGCTCGACAATGTCAAAGGGAAGTTCATCGGCCATGGCCGCAAGGTCATCGGGCTCTAAGGACTGTGCGATTCGCAACAGGGCCTCCCGACTTGTTTCGGCAATAAGGCTCTGACGAACTGCCTCGTTAAGCTCAACCATCACCTCGCCGCGTCGATCCTCGGCAACCAGATGCCAGACCTTCTCGCGCTGCTCCCGCGGAAGCGCCTCGAGCACATAGGCAAGGTCCGCAGCATGAAGTGGGCGAATTTTAGGAAGAAGGGCTGACTGCTGCTGGCGCGCCACAAGTTGTTCAACAAGCTGCTGCCGGTCAGGTTCTACGCCAAACTTTTCTTTTTGAACAACCTCGGTCTCAAGACGAAAGCGCGCAAAGAGCGACTGAATCTCCTCAAGGGCATGCTGGGCCGCCTCGGGCTCACGGGGTCCCATCACCTTGGACGACTCAAGGTCGTTGTCTGGATCGGCAGTAGAGGTCGGGCTCATAACAAGAGGAGATAAGGTGGTTAATGCGGGGCTTGGCTTTTGAGCAGGGCAAGCACAGGGTCCGTAGAGGGTGCCTCGCCGGTCCAAAGCTCAAAGGCAACGGCAGCTTGCTCCACAAGCATACCGAGTCCGTCAACCGTGAGGCCAACACCTGCCTTCTGTGCAAGGCCTAGAAAGTTCTCGGCAGCTGGCCCGTACATCATGTCAAGGGCAAGTACGGTCTGTTCAAAAAGACTCGGGTGCAGATTAAGAACGGACTGCTGTAGGCTTGAGGCCGAGGCGTTCACAATGAGCGTTGGCAAGAAATCCATCGCATGGGGCTGGGCAAGTACCTCAAGGGAAAGGGCATGCAGCTTAGGCGCAGGGGCATCCACGGCACGACCCGCAATAGGAAGATGAGGCTCGCCATGCCCCGCCGTGACATAAGTCTTGGTGAAGGCATCGACCAGGCTGTGGGCTTTTTCAGGACTGCGGTTTGCAATCACAAGCGCGTCAAGACCCGCCTGCAGTAAAGGAAGGACCACACCCCGCGCAGCACCCCCGGCGCCAATTAGCAGCAGCCGATGGCCTGCAAGGGTGTCGATCTGCAACTGCCTAAGCAGATCACGAACAAGGCCAAGGCCGTCGGTGTTGTCACCTCGCCAGCCCGAGGATTCTCGAATGAGCGTATTCACAGCCTGGGCCTTCTGAGCACGTTCCGAGAGTGGCCATGCTTGGGTCATGGCCAGGCCATAGACCTCTTCTTTCAGCGGCACTGTCAGGTTCAAGCCCGCATAGCCTTGGCCATGAAGCGCATCCAGCCGAGCCGCGAGCTCTGCCGATGGGGTCTCAATGGCGGTGTAACGGACTGCAAGGCCCAGCTCCTGGGCGAAGGCCGCATGGATAGTCGGTGAGCGGCTGTGCGAAATGGGGCTGCCCAGAACGGCAAGCTGAAGCGTTGCCTCTTGGTCCTGGGCCTCAAGACCGCGCACTTCGAGCTCGCAGCTCAATGCATCGGCGCCAAGGACTTCGATCGTTACCTCGGTGCCTGCTGGAAGATGCGACCAAGACGGCACCCGGCAGGTTAAAGGCAGCCTTGCAAGACGCACCAAACCCTCGCGGCCGA
>JAURCW010000075.1 GCA_030828265.1 Burkholderiales bacterium
AGGCCCTTGATGCCAAGCGTGCCATTCGCGAGGCTGCAGAGCTTGCCGCTTCGCTTTAAATAAGAACCTTGCCTGGATTCAATATGCCCAAGGGATCCCAGGCGCGCTTTAGGCTTCGCATCAGTTCCAGTGCGGGCTCCCCAAGCTCATCACGAAGCAGCTCCATCTTGTGACGACCAATGCCATGCTCGCCTGTGCATGTTCCTTCAACAGAAATTGCACGCTCGACTAGCCGATGGTTTAGACGCTCGGCTTCCTGCATCTCGGTGGGCGAGGAGGGATCCACCAGAATGAGACAGTGAAAGTTGCCGTCGCCAACATGCCCAAAGACAGGGGCCTGAAGGGAGGACTGGCTGAAGTCTTCAAGCGTGTCGCGAATGCACTGCGACAGCGAGGAAAGCGGCACACAGACGTCTGTGGTCACCGCGCGGCAGCCGGGACGTAGCTGCAGGCAGGCAAAATAAGCGTGATGGCGCGCCATCCAAAGTCGGTTACGGTCTTCGGTTTGGTTCGCCCATTCGAAGTCCTCGCCGCCAAAGTCTTTAGCCAAGGCCTGTACCGTCTCTGACTGCTCCTTCACCGACTGAGGGCTTCCGTGAAACTCTAAGAAAAGCATCGGCTGCTCGCGAAGGCTGGTTTTGCTGTGTTTGTTAATCGCCCGAATGGTGAGGCCATCAAGCATCTCGGCGCGGGCAATGGGCACACCCATTTGAATGGTTTGAATGACGGTGTTCACGGCGTCTTCAACTCGAGCAAACGAACAGACTGCTGCGGCAATGGCCTCTGGCTGAGGGTAGAGCTTTACCGTGACTTCGGTAATGATTCCCAGGGTGCCTTCACTGCCTACGAAAATGCGGGTCAGGTCATAGCCTGCTGACGATTTCCTCGCCCGTTGGGCGGTTTTAATAATTTCGCCCTGGGCGGTCACCACCGTAAGGTTCACCACATTCTCGCGCATGGTGCCGTATCTCACGGCGTTGGTCCCCGAGGCCCGCGTGGCCGACATGCCTCCAAGGGTGGCATCGGCGCCAGGGTCGATGGGAAAGAAAAGACCGGTGTGGCGAATCTCGTTATTCAGTTGGTTGCGGGTTACCCCCGCTTGAACCGTGGCCATAAGGTCGTCCTCATTCACTGTCAGAATCTGGTTCATGCGGGTGAGGTCAAGGCTGATACCGCCTTCAAAAGCCAGAACGTGGCCTTCAAGCGAGGAGCCCGCCCCAAAGGCGATGACCGGCACCTTAAAGGCGTGGCATTGCTGCACGAGAAACTGAACATCAAGGGTTGATTCAGCAAAGACCACTGCATCGGGCGGGGTCATGGGGTAGGCCGACTCGTCGCGACCATGTTGCTCACGCACGGGCTGCGCCAAAGAAAAGCGTTCGCCGAAATGGCCCTGAAGGATCTCAATGAGTCGCGGTTCTAATTTGGTCATAATGAACCCTTAAAAGGTTTTCTTGGCAAATTTCTCTTAAAGAACAGGCATCGTCGCATGAAGGTAATCCAACATTGGGTTGATAACAAGCAGTGGGCAGGAAGCTCAAGTCGCAGTACAGACGTTTATAACCCGGCCCTTGGTGCCAAGACGGCAAGTCTTGCCTTGGCCTCTGCTGCAGACATTGACCATGCTGTCCAACGGGCCGCGCATGCCTTTCCTGCCTGGGCCGATACGCCGCCGGCCAAACGCGCCGCGGTCATGTTTAAGTTTCGCGAGCTCATCATCAAGCATATGGATGAGCTGGCCCAGTTGTTGTCGTCCGAGCATGGAAAGACCATTCCGGATGCCAAGGGTGAGATCGCCCGAGGTCTTGAAGTGGTCGAGTTTGTCTGTGGCATTCCTCATCTACTTAAGGGTGAATTCTCCGACCAGGTTGCCAATGCAGTGGACTCCCACAGCCTGCGCCAGCCCCTTGGGGTTGTTGCGGGTATTACGCCTTTTAACTTTCCAGCCATGGTGCCCATGTGGATGTACCCCGTGGCGATTGCCTGTGGCAATACGTTTGTTTTGAAGCCTTCCGAGCGTGATCCCAGCGTACCGTTGCGTCTTGCTGAGCTGTTCGCCGAGGCGGGTCTTCCGGCTGGCGTATTCAATGTGGTGAATGGTGACAAAGAGGCCGTAGATGCTCTTCTCGACCATCCCGACGTTCAGGCCATTAGCTTTGTGGGCTCCACCGCCATTGGTCATTACATTTATTCCCGTGGTAGCGCTTCAGGCAAACGTGTTCAGGCCCTATGTGGCGCCAAGAACCACCTGGTGGTGATGCCCGATGCTGACATGGACCAGGTGACCGATGCACTGATTGGCTCGGCCTATGGATCGGCCGGTGAACGTTGTATGGCGATTTCTGTTGCGGTACCCGTCGGTGAGGACACGGCTGATCGTCTCATTGAGCGGCTGACGCCACGTATTCAGGCGCTTAAAATTGCGCCGTGCACCGATCCCAAGTCCGACATGGGCCCGATTGTGAGTCGTCAGAGCCTCGATCGCATCCTTGGTTACATTTCAGAGGGCGAGAAGATGGGCGCCAAGCTGGTCGTTGACGGCCGCTCGGTGAAGGTGGCAGGCCACGAACAAGGCTATTTCCTTGGTGGCTGCCTCTTCGATCGCGTTACGCCGGATATGTCCATTTACAAAGAGGAAATCTTTGGGCCCGTTCTTGTCACGCTGCGGGCAGGCAGTTTTGAAGAGGCACTGCAGCTTATTAATAGTCATGAGTATGGCAATGGTGGCGCCATTTTTACCCGTGATGGCGACACTGCGCGCGACTTCACCCGGCGTGTGAAGATTGGTATGGTGGGCGTGAATGTGCCTATTCCCGTGCCGGTGGCGTACCACTCCTTTGGTGGCTGGAAGCGCTCTTTATTTGGGGATCACCATATTCATGGCATGGAAGGTATTCGCTTTAATACGCGCCTGAAAACCGTCACCAGTCGTTGGCCCAGCGGTATTAAAGAGGGTGCAGTATTTAACTTTAAGTCCGGTCACGATGTTTAAGCGACGGGCACTCAGGCTCCTTTTTCGACGAACGCATTCAAGGGGCCTCAGGTAGCCTTGACACTGGCGCTTGATCTTGAAGATCTGCATGTTGGCTGGCCCGGCCAAGACGAGCTTTTTGCTCTTGCAAATTTGAGGCTCGAAAAGGGGCAGTCCCTTTTTATCTCGGGCTCAAGCGGCAGCGGGAAAACCTCGCTGCTCTCCGTGCTCTCCGGGGTGGTTGTTGCTCGAAAAGGGCGGTGCCAAGTTCTTGGTCACGACTTCACGGCTCTTGCTGCTACAGCCCGTGACCAGGTTCGCGGCGAGTCCTTGGGCATTATTTTTCAGCAGTTCAATTTATTGGGTTTTATGTCGGTCCTCGACAATGTTCTTATGCCCACTCGACTCTTTGCTCGTCGCAACGAGGATGCCTGTCGACTGCATGGATCGGCTTTGAAACAAGCTCAGAGCCTGCTTGAGCAGCTGGGTGTTGACCCACAGTTTTGGGGCCAGGCTGCCCATCAGCTCTCGGTGGGTCAGCAGCAACGTGTTGCAGCGGCGCGAGCCTTCATGGGTCAGCCCTCGCTCGTTCTTGCCGATGAGCCTACCTCGGCCCTTGACGACCTGCATCGGGACCGCTTTCTTGAGTTGCTTGCTTCCGTAGGGGGCCAGGCTCGCGCAAGCCTTGTCGTTGTGAGCCACGATCAACGTCTTGCCGACCGGTTTGATCAACGTCTTGTATTGGGCCGGTCAGCATGGGCTTCGGAATGATTTTCCTGACACAAGGCGGGTACGCGTGACCATCTGGTTCAAGCTAGCCATTTTAAGTGCATGGTCGCGCAGGCTTGCGGTGGGTCTTGTCGTCGCGTCCTTGGGTCTTGCCTGCGCCCTGGTTTTAACAGTGCAGCAGCTACGTACCGACTCAAGGCTGAGCTTTTCTCAGGCCGTGTCGGGTGTCGACCTTATTGTGGGCCCTCGAGGTAGCGCTACCGAGATTCTTCTGTATAGCGTTTTCCAGCTGGGCCGACCGACAGCCAATATGTCGGCAAAGGTTCTGCCTGCCCTGCGTGACCTTCCGATGGTGAGTTGGGCCTTGCCCATTCAGCTTGGCGACAGCTATCAGGGCTTTCCGGTTTGGGGTACCGAGGCCGAGTTTTTCCAACGGTTCCAGGTGCATGGTCAGGCTCTAACCTTTGAAGAAGGGCAGGCCTTTGACCCGAATGTCCTCTACCAGGTTGTGCTTGGAGCCGAGGTTGCCCGGCGTCTTAACCATCGGCTTGGCGACTCACTGGTGGTCACACACGGGTCGGGCCAGGCGCTTGATAAGAGTCATGACGACTCGCCCTTCACCCTTGTCGGCATTCTTCAGCCCACCGGTGGGTCCGTGGATCGCGCGGTCGTGGTCTCGGTGGCAAGCTACGAGGCTTTGCATCACGGCTGGGGCGTAGGGGAGTTTCAAGGCCTTCGGCTAGGGTCGTTTTCCGTGGCGGGGCAAAAGCCTTCGCTCGACGACCTTCAGCCCAGGGAATACACCGCTGTGTTTGTCGGCCTCGAGAGCAGGGCTCAGGTGTTTGCAGCCCGCAGGGCTATCGAGCAACTGCCTGGTGCTCCGTTAACGGCCGTCTTGCCAGGTGTAGCCCTTGACGATCTCTGGCGCTCGCTCTCGCTTGTTGAAGACACCTTACTCATTGTTGGCTTTGCGGTGGCCGCCACGGGTATGTTGTCGGTCGTTGCGGTGATGCTGGTTGCCTTAGGTGCTCGGCGTCGCGAACTTTCAATTCTTCGAGCCCTTGGCGCCTCGCCCTCCAGGATCTTTAGTCTTCTTTATCTCGAAGCCATCGTACTTGGACTGGTGGGCCTTCTGCTAGGTTTTGTCATTCAGCAGATGGGCCTTTATTTGTCCTCCCAATGGCTGCGTGAGAGCTTTGGACTTTCTGTGAGTCTAGGCCTGCCAAGTGGCCAGACCTTGCTTATGTTGGCGGCCTTATTTTTGGGTGTATTGGTTGCCGCTTTTGTTCCAGCACTGCGTGCCTATCGGTTATCGTTGGCAGATGGTCTTAATCCCGCACAACTCTATTAATTTTCTTTTGGTGGCGCTATTTATGGTTGTAGCGCCATGGGCGAGTGCTTCCACGGCCAAAGAAGTTACCTGGGACGATCTTATTGAAGAAGCATGGGTGAAAGAGGTGCAGGCCGAGATGGCGGTTTTGGGCCGCCTTGGTTTCTTACAAGACGGCACCGAGGCTGCGAATAAGGCTATGGAGAAGCTTAGGCAAAAGTGGGATGCCGCGCCCATAGTGACCAAGTACCTGAACCAGCGTATTCGTATTCCAGGCTATGTGGTGCCCCTGGACGCCAGTCGCGACAAACGACGCGAGTTTTTATTGGTGCCCTACTTTGGCGCATGCATCCATTCGCCACCGCCTCCTGCCAACCAAATTATTCTTGTGCAGCCTGAGCCCAACAGCAAGGTGAGTCGCATGCCTGAGAGCATGGAGACCATTTGGGTAGAGGGCGAGCTGCTTGGGGTTCGGTCGACAACCAGTCAAGGTGTAACCGGATACAGCCTACGTGCAACGACCATTCGTCCTTATGAAGAAGCTCCTCCAAAGCCTTGATCTAAGCTTCTTCACGCGGCTGTCGTTCACGGGAATCGCCTTGTTGGCACTCGTCGAATCAAGCCTTGTGGCCGCGGTGGGTGAGCTTTTCGTTGAGGGTGTATGGCCAGGCTTATTTTTATTTTGGTATGGCCTTTCTTTTGTTATTTACTGCGCCCTGAAGTACATCCTGGCTCGCGAGAAAAGTGGTCACTAGCCTTTTCAATTTTTGCTTGTTCTGACTGTCATCTCAGGCTTACAGAGTTATCCACGGAACTGTGGATAACCTTGCGTGTGTGACTGAAATTTCCCCGTAACATGGGCCTTGAGCTGGACTGGTTAAATTTTAACCAGACCCCGTTTGCCCTTCACGCAGGCTCATTTTCTTATTTGACTTTGGTGTTTTTTTCTCATCGAAATGCGCTCCTCTCATAAGACTTTTGTAACGATTTTCTTGTTGATGCTTCCTCCGCTCTTCTGGGCAGGCAATGCCATTGTGGGTCGACTTATGGTGGGTGTTATTCCACCCCTTACGCTTAACTTTCTTCGCTGGGCTATTGCCTTGCTCTTGCTTCTGCCTTTTTGTTATCGCTTGTTTGTTGAGACCTCCGTCTTCATGCCCTTGTGGAGACGCTACCTCGTACTCGGTTTTTTTGGTATTGGCTGCTACAACGCATTGCAGTACATGGCTTTGGTGACATCGAGCCCTATTAACGTCACCCTGGTTGCCTCGTCTATTCCGGTTTTTATGCTTGTGGTGGGCTTTTTCTTTTACGGGGTTAAGG
>JAURCW010000021.1 GCA_030828265.1 Burkholderiales bacterium
CAAGTCTGCTTCCGCGGACACCTCGGCTTGCCCGGGTCGATCAAAGGTCTGTATTCAATCTGAGCCCTTTGACCCTGCGGAGGCCCTAGATGCCCTGCGCTGTAACGACAAGGGCGAACCTGACCCATCCATTGGGGCTCTGGCTAGTTTTATTGGGCTGGTTCGGGAGTTCAACGAGGGCGATGACGTTCAGGCGCTTGAGCTTGAACACTACCCGGGCATGACCGAAAAGGTCATCGAGGATATTCTTCGCCAAGCCAATGAGCGCTGGCCCTTGAATGCTATTCATGTCATTCATCGCGTTGGCCTAATGACACCCACCGATTTGATTGTCTGGGTGGGCGCTGCAAGCGCTCATCGAGAGGCGGCCCTGCAGGCCTGCGCATTCGTGATGGATTTTCTGAAGACCAATGCGCCGTTTTGGAAAAAAGAGAAAAGGGCCGATGGCCAGATGCGTTGGGTAAGCGACCGTAAGTCAGACTATCTGGCAGCCGATCGCTGGAAGGTATAGCCTAAGGGCATTGCAAGCCGATCCTCTTGCTTTTGGCCTGCATTGAAGGCGTTTAGGTCGTCCTCGGAATCAATGTCCACGAAAAAGCCGGGCCGCGCTGTTGGGAATGCAGCCGCTTTTGCAGGGTTCGATTGGCGCCAGTCTTTACCAAGGACTGGCTGCGACTGAGAGGCGAACCAATGTCGAAGCTCGGGCGTTACGATCACCGGGTTACCCGGTTTGCCATCGTGGCTCTCGGGATAGACCATGTCCACCACTGGCTCACGCTTGCGAAAGGCACAGATGAGTCGACGCAGGCCTTCTTTGTCGAGCAAGGGCTGATCGCCAAGGCATATTAGGTAACCGTCAAGCGCATCACCAAGCTGTATGAGTCCCAGCTGCTGGCTTCGTGCTTGCCCTTTTCGGGGCTCGGGGTTTTCCAGGTGCTCAACTTCAAGCCCATCGACAGCTGGAACCAAGGCACCTGCATGCCCACCATGCACTAGGCAGACATGGTCGACGCCTACCGAAAGAAGTGCCTTCACCGTCTGGCGCAAAATGGATCCACTTTGGTTCTCAAGCAAGCCCTTGGGCTGGCCACCAAAGCGTTTTGCATCACCTGCTAGCAGAACGGCTGCTCCAAGTTTGATGTTGACCTTGGGTTTCGAATACCTAAGAAAGCGGTATCGCAGCCCGGAGGCCTTGCTAAGCTGCCAGTCGCCGGCTTTGCAGTTGGGTAAACGAGCATTCTCCCAACCCTTAGGGCTCCAACCGGGGAAGAAGGCGTCTCCCTCGGGTAAGAGTTCCACCTCGGTGAGTTCGGCACTGTCAGCGATGTCTTGGGTGGCCGTGTAAAGCTCTGCCCCACCAATGACAAACAAGGTGTCTGCAAGCCGCTCGTTGGCAAGGTGGATGGCCTGCTCGATGCTCTGGACAGTCTGCACGTGCTGGGCATGGTCGGGCTGTGGCTGCCAGCGTGTGTTGCGGCTAAGCACCAGGTGGTACCTGCCAGGAAGCGGTCGCCCAAGCCTTTGCACGATAGACTCGTACGTTTTGCGACCCAGCAGTACCGTGCCGCCTCGAGTCACAGATTTGAAGTGTTGCAGGTCTTCCGGAAGGTGCCAGGGAAGGTCGTTTTGCCGTCCGATGCAGCCATTGCTTGCCACCGCAGCCACCAACACCAGGCGGGGGCGATCACAGGGATGCAACGGCTGCCCCTCCTTAAACAGCAACGGGAGCCTTAATGGCCGGATGGTGTTCGTAGCCCTCAATCAAGATGTCCTCATAGCGATAGCTGAAGATATCAGGGGCCCTCTGCGCCAGCCTCAGCTGCGGCAAAGGAAATTCCGACCGCGAAAGCTGCTCTTTTGCTTGGTCAAGGTGATTGTTGTAGAGGTGGCAGTCCCCTCCGGTCCATACGAAGTCGCCTGGGGTAAGACCTGCCTGATCAGCAACGAGGTGTGTAAGAAGCGCATAGCTCGCGATGTTAAACGGCACACCCAAAAAAATGTCTGCGCTTCGCTGGTAGAGCTGGCAAGAGAGCTTCCCGTTCGCCACATAAAACTGGAACATGGTGTGGCAGGGAGCAAGCGCCATTTGGTCAAGCTGCCCGACATTCCAGGCATTCACAATGAGTCGACGTGAGTCGGGGTTCGCCTTCAGCTCGTGCATAAGGTTCTGAATTTGATCGATGGTTCGGCCTGGATCCGTCTCCGTGGGCGCGGGCCACGACCTCCACTGCCGCCCATAAACAGGACCAAGCTCGCCCTCTTCGTCGGCCCATTCATCCCAGATGGAAACGCCCACCGCCTGAAGGCTTCTTACGTTGGTCTCTCCGCGAAGAAACCATAAGAGTTCGTGGACGATGCTCTTCGTGTGGAGCTTCTTGGTGGTAACGAGCGGAAATCCCTCGGCCAGGTTGAACCGCATCTGCCAGCCAAAGACAGATCGCGTGCCGGTTCCGGTTCGGTCTGTTTTTTCTGCACCATGCTCAAGAACATGCTGCATGAGTTCGTGGTACTGCCTCATGCCTCGGGGCCCATGGCAGCCATGATGTTGAAGCCGGAGTCAACATAGGTGATTTCACCGGTCATGCCACGTGCAGTGTCTGAAAGCATAAAAGCGCAGACGTTACCAACGTCCTCAATGGTGACATTACGTCGCAGTGGGGCCTGCTTCTCGACCATTGAAAGGATCTGGCCAAAACCTTTGATGCCGCTTGCAGCCAGTGTCTTGATGGGCCCTGCCGACACGCCATTAACCCGAATTCCTAGGGGGCCAAGGCTGGCCGCTGTGTAGCGCACAGCCGCCTCAAGACTGGCCTTGGCTAAACCCATGGTGTTGTAGGCGGGTACGACCTTGGAAGCCCCGTGGTAAGTCAGAGCAACAATGCTGCTTTCGTGATCGGTCATAAGCGGCTTAAAAGCTTTTGCTAGAGCGGGCAGGCTGTAGCTTGAAATGTCGTGGGCGATTCGAAAGCCCTCTCGGCTAAGTCCCTCGAGAAAATCACCGGCAATAGCTTCCCGTGGCGCGAAGGCAATGGCATGAACGAGGCCATCGAGCTGCGACCAATGGCCCGAGAGCATTTCCGCAAGGCCGTCAATTTGGCTGTCTTCTGAGACGTCGCAGGGCAGGCAAATGGCACTATCGAAGGCCTGGGCCAGTTCTCGAATACGCTCCTCAAACCGCTCATTTTGATAGGTAAACGCCAGTTGTGCGCCCTGAGCGTGACAGGCTTTGGCAACACCGTAGGCAATCGAGCGATTGGATAAAACCCCCGTAATTAGAATTCGTTTGTTCTGAAGAAAAGACATGCGCCTCCCTGTCTAATGGGTTATTAGATCAACTTCGCTACACTACCATCGGTCGTCTTTTCCCGGGATGTTAATGGTCGTGTTCGCTCTCAAACCCTCAAAGGTCTGGTCAACCGCTGCTTTCGCGGCACTACTGACATGCCTGGGCGGTTACAACATCTCCAGCGCTTATGGCAACGAAGTCTCGGTGGCTTCGGCCTTGCAAGGCGGTTTTGTCTCATCCATGGCCCTAGGGGCGACTCCAAAGTATGCCAAGGATTTCACCCATTTTAGTTACACCGACCCGCAAGCAAGGCCAGGAGGCGAGCTACGCCTCGCAGCGATGGGCAGTTTCGATAAGCTCAACCCATTTACCTTGAAAGGCATACCAGCTCGGGGGCTCTCCGAGCTCGTTTTTGAGCCTCTTGCCATTGGGAGTCTCGACGAGCCCATGTCCATGTATGGGCTTTTGGCTGAATCAATGCGACTTGGGTCGGATGAGCTCTCAATCACCTTCAGGCTATCGCCCAAGGCTCGCTTCTCCAATGGTCTGCCTGTACTCGCCGCAGACGTAAAGTTTGCGTTTGATACCCTTCGCAGCCCGGCGGCCAGCCCAATCTGGCGTAATTACTGGGCGGATGTAAAGGATGCCGTTGTCTTGGATGAGCGAACAATTCGGTTTAATTTTTTGCGCCGCAATCGCGAGCTTCACATGACTGTGGCAAGCCTGCCGGTCTTCTCGAAGAGCTGGGGGGGCGAGTTACCTTTTGACCAGTGGGTAATGCAGACTCCGGTCGGTTCCGGTCCGTATCGAGTCGCCCGAGCAGACATGGGAAAGTCGGTTGTCTACGAAAGGCGTAATGATTATTGGGCCCAGAGCCATCCTGCCAGGCGCCACCAGTTTAATTTCGACCGGATCAGCTTTCGTTATTACAAAGATGTCTTTGCTAGGCTTGAGGCTCTGAAGGCGGGCGAATTTGATTTCATTCATGAGAACACCGCAAAGAACTGGGCTCGGTCCTACAAAGGCCGCCCGTTTCAGTCGGGTGAGCTGGTGATGGCAGAGCTTCCCAACTCAAATGGCGCGGGGCTTCAGGCTTTTTTCTTCAATACTCGCCGCCCCCTTTTTCAGGACGTACGCGTGCGTCATGCCCTTTCATTGGCCATGGACTTTGAGTGGATGAATCGGCAGCTCTTTTACGACCAGTACATTCGCTCGAACTCATACTTTACGAATTCGGAGCTTGCGGCATCCGGTCTGCCCGACGAGGCAGAGCTTGCGCTTCTGAACCGTTTAGCCAGACAAGCAAAATTACAGATTGATCAGGCATGGATTGTTACACCGGTTCCAGAGCCTCCATCGGCGAAGGGGGCCGATGGCCTTCGACAGAATTTGCGTGAGGCTAAAAGGCTTTTGCTCGAAGCCGGCTGGTCTCTAAAGGAAGGCCAACTTATTAACGCCGCCGGAGAGCCTTTTGAGTTCGAAATCCTAATTAGCCAACGCAATTGGGAGAGGGTAATCGCCCCTTTTGCGCGTAACTTGGAGAAGCTGGGCATTCGTGTCTCAACCCGGGTATCCGACGTCTCGCTTTACAAGAAGCGGCTCGATAACTATGACTACGACATGATGGTGCATTGGTACCTCTCGGGCCAAAACCCGGGTAACGAAATGCTTTTTCGATTCACCTCCTCCTCGGCAAGTGAACCCGGCGCAGACAACTATGCGGGCATCGCAAGCCCTTGGGTCGATGCCCTTATCTCGCACCTTATTGCTGTGCGTAATCGGGAGGAGCTTGTGACGGCCGCCCGGCTTCTGGACCGTGTCTTGCGCCATGGGCATTACGCTATTCCGCACTGGCACAACAGGGTTCACCGTGTTGCTTTCCGACGGGGCTTGCGCGCGCCAACGCAGCCTCCCCTTTACTACCATTCAGAAGACTGGGCGATGACGGCCTGGTGGTGGGATAAGCCATGAGCGCCAATCTACTGGGTTACATCGTCAAGCGGCTGTTGCTCATGGTTCCAACGCTGCTCGGTATTCTGCTTGTAACTTTTACGCTCATCCAGTTCGTGCCTGGCGGGCCAGTCGAGCAGATGGTGCAGATGCTTAAGGGTGATCATGCGGCCACCGGCATTGCCGTGCCGGGAGGCTCTGCGGTGGGCGATGTTGGGCAGGCCTCGGGTGTATACCGCGGTCGCGTTGGAGTGGACCCGCAGAAGCTCGAGGAGATTAAAGCCCTCTACGGTTTCGATAAGCCGGCCCATGAGCGTTTTATCGACATGGTCGTGGGCTTTGCGCGTTTCGATTTGGGTACGAGCTTTTTTTACAATCGCAGCGTCTGGGAGCTGATTGTTGAGAAGCTTCCCGTCTCAGCCAGCCTCGGCCTTTGGAGTTTTCTTCTAACGTACCTGGTGTCGATTCCTTTGGGGATCTCGAAGGCCGTTCGTCACGGCTCGCCTTTTGATCTCTACACTTCTTTGGCCATTCTTATTGGCTACGCTATTCCGGGGTTTGTGCTTGGCGTGATCATGCTGGTTTTCTTTGGGGGTGGAAGTTTTTTCCAAATTTTCCCGCTGCGGGGATTGACCAGCGACGACTTTGAACAGCTAAGCCTGATTGGCAAGGTTTTAGACTATTTCTGGCACCTTGCCCTGCCACTCACTTGTCTAGTTATTGGTAGTTTTGCCGTAATCACCATGCTCACAAAGAACACCATGCTCGAGGAGATTCGACGCCAGTATGTTTTAACAGCGCGTGCGAAGGGTCTTGATGAGCAGGTGGTTCTGTGGAGGCATGTTCTGCGAAACGCGCTCATCCCGATCGTGACCGGCTTTCCTGCTGCTTTTGTGGCGGCTTTTTTTACCGGGTCTTTACTTATTGAAACCCTTTTCTCGCTTGATGGTCTTGGGCTTTTGTCCTATGAGGCTGTTATGAAACGAGACTACCCGGTTGTTATGGGTACGCTCTTTTTCTTCTCTTTGCTTGGGCTGCTCGCAAAGCTAATTAACGACCTGCTTTATGTGGTTGTTGACCCTCGCGTTCAGTTCGAGGTGGCGCCTAAATGACTGCGATGACCGCGATGCAGGCTAATACCCCCTCGAGTCAGTCGCTTGGTCGTCGAGCGGCAAGGCGCTTTTGGGCTAATCGTCGTGGGCGTATAAGCCTTCTTATTTTTCTTGCAGCGGTCTTCCTGAGCCTTTTTGCAGAGCTTTTGTCCAACGATCGACCGCTGGTGGTCTCCTTTCAAGACGAGCTTTATTTCCCTCTCATTCACAATTACCCCGAAAGTACCTTTGGCGGAGACTTTGAAACCTCAACCGATTACCTCGATCCTTATATTCGTAAACAGTTCGACAGTCCTGGAAATTGGGCGCTATACCCGCTCAACGAGTACTCCTACGACACATTGAATTATTTCGCTTCGCAGCCGAATCCTGCGCCGCCTTCGTCAGAGAACTGGATGGGCACGGACGATCGAGGTCGAGATATCGCTGCACGGCTGCTTTACGGCTTTCGGGTGTCCGTTTTTTTTGGCCTTGCGTTAACGGCCATTGGCGTATTACTCGGCATTTTCTTTGGCGCGCTTCAGGGCTATTTTGTTGGCAAGACCGACCTCTTCTTCCAGCGTTTCATTGAGGTCTGGGGGGCCATTCCGGAACTCTACCTGCTGATTATTCTCGCCTCCATCTTTGAGCCTGGGCTTCTTGTTCTCCTGGTTATTCTCTCGCTCTTTGGCTGGATGGGTCTGTCGGATTATGTACGTGCGGAGTTCCTTCGTAACCGCAGCCTTGACTACGTCACAGCGGCGCGTGCCTTGGGCCTGCGCCACGATCAGATCATTCTTCGTCATGTGCTGCCCAATAGTCTTACGCCCGTAATTGCGTTTCTGCCCTTTCGTATGTCAGCGTCTATTCTTGCGCTTACAAGTCTCGACTTTCTTGGACTTGGGGTGCCATCTTCAACGCCCAGCCTGGGCGAACTACTTGCGCAGGGCAAAGACAATCTTGATGCCTGGTGGATTACAGTTCCTACCTTTGCAGTTCTTGTAGGCACCTTGCTCCTTCTCATCTTTGTGGGCGAGGCCCTTCGTGATGCCCTTGACACTCGAAGGGTGCAGTAAGGCATGGCAAGTCTTCTTCAGTTTCGAGAAATCAGTATTCGGTTTCACGCCTCGGGTACTGGGCTGGCTGTTGCATCGCCCGTTGCAGAGCCCAATGCAGAGGTTTCAGGCACTCGGCCCGTCTGGGCTGTCGATGGGCTTAATCTCTCGATTGATAAGGGTGAGCGTGTTGCACTGGTTGGCGAGTCGGGCTCAGGAAAAACCATCACAGCACTCGCCGCCCTGGGTCTTCTACAAGATGTTGAGTTAAGGGGGTCGATTCAGTGGAAGGGCGAGGAACTGAATGGCGCATCAGCAACGCGTTTGCGTAGGCTGCGGGGCAAAGAAATTGCCATGGTCTTTCAGGAGCCCATGTCTGCACTTAACCCGCTTCTTACGGTGGGCCGACAAGTTGGCGAGGTACTCGAGGCGCACGAAGGGCTTACTAAAACTCAGGCTTTTGAACGTGCGACCGACCTACTTCAAAAGGTCGGCATTGATGATCCGGCCCGTCGGGCAAGAAGCTACCCCCATCAACTCTCGGGAGGCCAGCGCCAAAGGGTATTAATCGCGATGGCTTTGGCTTGTCAGCCCGAGCTCCTCATTGCCGATGAACCAACAACAGCCCTCGATGTCAGTCTGCGCCAGCAGATTCTTGAGCTTCTTCTGGATCTGCAAGAAGAGACCGGCATGGCGATCTTGCTCATTACCCACGATCTGCCCATCGTGAAGCGGTTTGCCTCACGAGTTGCCGTTATGCAGCAGGGGAGCATTATCGAAACGGGCGATTCCGAGTCGGTCTTTCAGCGACCCTCCCACCCCTACACCCAGCGGCTGGTGCAGAGTCAGCCGAGGCCCCTCGTGGGCGCGCCTGGGCCTAGAGATATTTTATTAGACGTCCGTCAGCTTCACTGCGACTATGCCATTGCTACGGGTCTATTCAGAAAACGTCGATTCACGGCCGTTCATCGCGAAAATTTTGTCGTCTCCAAAGGTGAGACCCTGGGTGTTGTGGGTGAGTCGGGTTCAGGTAAAACAACGCTTGCCATGGCCATCATGCGCCTGGCTCCGGCCCGAGTGACAGGCCTGGTCAAGTTAAATGGGGTTGACCTGCTTGGTCTCTCGTCGGCGGCTCTGCGCAAAGCAAGACGACGTTTTCAGCCTGTCTTCCAAGACCCTTACAGTGCTTTGTCGCCCAGACTCACGGTACGTCAAATTCTTGAAGAGGGCCTTCGGCTTCACAGGCCTGAGCTGACCTGGCAGCAAAGGCTCGATCGTTGCGAGTCGATCATGGCGGAGGTGGGTCTCTCCCCAGAGGGCCTGCAGCGTTATCCACACGAGTTTTCCGGGGGGCAGCGTCAACGCATTGCCATTGCACGAGCAGTGCTTCAAGAGCCAGAGCTCATCATTCTCGATGAGCCGACCAGTGCGCTCGATCTTTCGATTCAACAGCAGATCCTTGAGCTACTCGTTATGCTTCAGCAGACCAAGGGCTTTGCCTACCTGTTTATCTCCCACGACCTTCACGTCATACGATCAATCGCCCACCGATGTCTTGTGATGCAGTACGGAAAGATTGTCGAGTTTGGAGCGACCGAGCATGTCATGTCCAGCCCTCGGCATGCCTACACGCAGCAATTGCTCGATGCGGCCTTCCCCGAAGAGAGACTTCAGGCCTTTGAGCGCGATCGGCTTGCATCAATGGCTAATCGCCCCGTGCCACGCGCCCTTCGACTAGACGAGCAGGCCTCGTAGCCAGGGGAGTAGGGGAGGGATAAGAATGGCTCCTGCGATGCCATGCAGGCCCATGGCAATACTGGCAAAGGCGCCCGCGTCTGGATGAACGCTAAAGGCGCGAGACGTTCCAATGCCGTGCGCGGCGATGCCCAGCGCGAATCCCCGGTCTGCCCAGTTCCGCATTCCAATGGCATCCAACAGGTAACGAACGCTTATGGCGCCAAGAATTCCAGTGAGAACAGCGTAGATGGCGGTAAGCGTGGGGGAAATGCCCGTGCCATCCACAATACCCATGGCGATGGGCGCGGTGACCGATTTAGCCACCAAAGGCAGCAAAAGGGCATCGGGCAGGCCAAGTAAGAGTCCGAGCATGGAGGCACTTGCGATCGAGACAGTGCCTCCAGCCAGCATCGCCAGCAGCAAAACAGGAATGCGACCCTTTAGAAGCGGCCAGCCCTGGGCAATCGGAACAGCAAGAGCGACGGTTGCCGTGCCCAATAGGAAGTGGATGAACTGAGCGCCCTCAAAGTAAACCTCGTAGGGCATTTCGGCCACAACCAAGACTGCAAGCACGATAAGAATCGCAATGGCAACTGGATTCACCAGGGGTTGGCGGCCTGACCAGAGGTGCAGTCGAAGCCCAATTTCGTAGGCAAGAAGCGTTAAAACCAGGCTAAAGAGCGGCAGTCCCGATAAATAAACCCAGATTTCTTGCAAGTCATTCAAGGCAGCAGGCGCAAAACAAGGGCCGTGACGGTGATTGTGATGGCAACGCTAATTAATAAAATCAGCGCCACGGCCCAGCCGTAGGTGTTTAGAACAGGAAGAAAGCTGACTACTCCAACAGCCGCAGGCACAAACAAAAGGCCGAGATGCTGGCTAAAGGCGGCGGAGACCGTCGCAAGATCAGGGTTAACCTCTTTTTTGACGAGTAGGACCGCTAAAAGGCAGACCATACCAATCACGGGCCCGGGAATGCTAAGGGCAAATCCTGTGGAAATGAGCTCTCCAAGGCCCTGGAAAAGCATCAAAATTAGCAGCCCGCGAATCATCTGGGGGAAACTACCGAGATCGGTTGTTTAGAACAAACCTCAGACTTTCGATATAGTGCGAGTTGGGCAGTAATCATTTAAGACCCGTTCAACTGGAGGATTTATGGAAAATTCAAAGGAGCTCTCGTCTGTGACGAAGCTTGCCACAACCGCTGTCTCGCGTCGAAAAGTACTTACCGGCGCCACCGCTGTTGCCGCGACCGCGGCACTTGCTGCATGTGGCAAGAAAGAGGAGGCAGGTAGTGCAGCCCCCGCTGTATCAACTGGCGGGTCAACGATCACACTTAAGATGCAGGGAGCATGGGGAGCCAATGACGTCTTCTCCGAAATGGCTCAGCTGTATGTGAACCGTGTCAACGAGATGGCCGGTGGCCGCCTGAAGATTGAGTATCTTCCCGCAGGTGCCGTCGTTAAGCCTTTCGAAATTATTGATGCCGTGAGTAAAGGCGTTCTTGATGGTGGTCACCACGTATCGGGTTACTGGTACGGTAAGTCCAAAGTGGCTTCGCTTTTCGGGACGGGCCCTGTGAGCGGTGCAACCCCCGAAATTGGCCTCAGCTGGATTTATCGTGGTGGTGGCCAGGAGCTCTGGGACAAGCTCGTTGCCAAGCTCAATCTGAATGTGGTTGGCTTCTTTACGTTTCCTATGCCTTCTCAGCCTTTGGGCTGGTTTAAGAGCCGCCCACCTCAGAAAGGTTCTGACCTGAGGGGCTTCAAGTATCGGACTATTGGTCTCGCAGCAGACCTAATGCAAGAGCTTGGCATGGCCGTTGCCCAGTTGCCCGGAGGTGAAATTGTTCCCGCTATGCAGCGTGGCGTGATCGATGCCTTTGAGTTTAACAACCCCACTTCCGATATGCGCTTTGGTGCTCAGGACGTTGCTAAGTATTACTCCATGGGTTCGTTCCATCAGGCCCAGGAGTTCTTTGAGATTATCTTTAACAAAGATAAGTACAACGCGCTTCCTGCTGACCTGAAGGCTATTCTGAAGTATGCCGCCGAGGCAGCCTCCACTGCGTCAACGGCTCACGCTCATGACAACTACTCTAAGGATCTTCAAGAGCTCATCGTTAAGCAAAAGG
>JAURCW010000162.1 GCA_030828265.1 Burkholderiales bacterium
ACTATTTCGGGCCCATCGATGGTCACGACCTTGATGCACTTATTCCGGCGCTGGAGAATCTTCGCGAGTTGAAAGGCCCTCAGTTTCTTCCTGTCATTACCCGCAAGGGCAGGGGGGATGAACGTGCTGAAGAAGATCCTTTTGGTATGCATGCCCTTAGCAAGATAGATCCCGGTATAGCCGGCAAAGGTGAAACGCAAAAAGTTGAAAAGATTCAATCTCCAAGTTATTCCAACATTTTTGGTCAATGGCTTTGCGATGCGGCGCTTGCCGATGACCGACTTGTGGCCGTTACGCCTGCCATGCGTGAGGGTTCGGGTATGGTCGAGTTCTCCCAACGATTCCCTGACCGTTACCATGATGTTGCAATTGCTGAGCAGCATGCAGTGACCTTTGCGGCAGGACTTGCCTGCGAAGGCTTGCGGCCTGTTGTGGCCATCTACTCAACCTTCTTACAACGGGGCTACGATCAGCTCATTCACGATGTCGCCTTGCAGAATCTTCCTGTGTTATTTGCTGTCGACCGGGCAGGACTCGTTGGTGCGGACGGCGCGACGCACGCCGGAGCTTATGATTACAGTTTCTTACGCTGCATACCGAATATGGTGGTCATGGCGCCAAAGGACGAGCCTGAATGCCGCGCCATGCTGTCAACCGGCCTTAATCTAGATTGCCCAAGCGCGGTTCGATACCCCCGTGGTGCAGGCATGGGAGTCGATGCCGGCCAGGCCCTTGATCCATTACCTGTTGGCAAGGCCGAGATTTTGTTGAAGGCGGGCAAGGCTCAGTCGGGTCTGCCGCGCGTTGCCTTTCTTGCCTTTGGCAGCATGGTAGGACCATGCCTCAAGGCTGCTGGCCAGTTTAATGCCACGGTGGTTAACATGCGCTTCATTAAGCCGCTTGATGCTGAGCTTGTTATTTCGCTTGCGCAAGACCACGACCTTCTGGTCACCGTTGAGGAAAATGTCGTTATGGGGGGTGCCGGCTCGGCTTGTGCCGAGGCGCTTGCTGCCGCCTCTTGCGGCCAAGTGCCGATGCTACATCTCGGGCTTCCTGACCGGTTTATCGATCATGGTGATCATGCCAAGCTGCTTGCCACTGAAGGGCTTGATGCCCAGGGCATCACGGACTCTGTGGCGGCGCGGGTGGAGCAACTCCTGCAGTCTCGTGGGGACAAGTCGAGAGCGAGTGCTGCATCGCTTACACTAGTGTCATGAATTCTGTAACAGACAAGGGGCTTGCAACAACGGCTTCAGCAGGGCTTTCGGGGGGGCTTCGTTCCGACCAAGTCTCGGGTATGCCTGATGTTCAAGGCGAGCCCGATCGCCGTAACCTTGCCATTGATCGGGTGGGTGTGCGTGGCTTGCGGTACCCGGTTCTGGTTCAGGCCAATGGCCAGGCCCAGCCCTCCGTTGCGGAGTTCGAACTCTCGGTGTCTTTGCCCTCTGGTCAAAAGGGGACCCACATGTCCCGCTTCGTGGCGCTACTCGAGTCCATGAGTAAAGAGGCGGTTTGTCTTTCACCAACCAGCCTTAAAAGGCTTGCGAAAGACATGGTGGTTATGCTTGAAGCCCGTGATGGAACGTTTCACTGTTCATTCCCGTTTTTCATGCGCAAGGCGGCTCCAATAAGCGGGGTTGAAAGCCTCATGGATTACAAGGTTGCAATGTCCTGCGATGTTCAGGCGGGGGAACTAAGCCGGCTTGCTGTCTGCCTGAAGGTTCCAGTCAAAAGCCTTTGCCCATGCTCGAAAGAAATCTCCGATTACGGTGCCCACAATCAGCGCTCCGAGGTCACAGTTGAGGTTTTTCTTAACCCCTCGAAATCCAGCCCGAGTCTTGAGTCTTTGATTCAGATTATTGAGTCACAAGCCTCATGCGAGCTCTGGGGTTTGCTTAAGCGTCCCGATGAGAAATACGTGACTGAGCGAGCCTATGACAACGCCAAATTTGTGGAAGATCTTGTACGTGACGTGGCTCTGTCTGTTCGAGGCATTGAATCGGTACAGGGTTTTCGTGTTGAAGCCGAAAACTTTGAGTCCATTCATAATCACTCAGCCTGGGCGCGCATTCTGGGCTAGTTTGACTAGTCTCTAAAGTTTCCAAAGCCAAGCGGAAGGTCGGTCACCTCTTTTTTAAGCAGGGCAATCACAGCCTGAAGATCGTCGCGTTTCGAGCCCGTTACCCGAACAGCATCGCCCTGAATGGAAGCCTGAACTTTTAGCTTGCTGTCTTTAATAATTCGAACGATCCGCTTGGCATCGTCACCCGCAATGCCGTGCCGAACGGTAATCACCTGCTTAACCCGATCGCCACCCATTTTCTGAATATCAGCAGGCTCAAGAAAACGCACATCCACATTGCGTTTTGCAGCTTTATTTAGAAGGACATCTCTTACCTGGCCCAGCTGGAACTCGCTATCAGCATAGGCCGTCAGTTCGCGGTTAGCTTGCTCAACCTTGGCAGACGAGCCTTTGAAGTCGAACCGAGTCGTTATCTCTTTCATGGACTGCTCGACCGCGTTACGAACCTCGGTAAGGTCCGCTTCAAGGGTGGCGTCGAACGAAGGCATGGTGCTCCTTTCTATACAAAAACATTGAACGGCGTTACGGCGTGTGGCCCCTTAGGGGCCGTTGTTTAACGACGCTTCTTTGCTGCAATGCGCATACGCAGGGCATTGAGCTTGATGAAGCCGGACGCGTCAGCCTGGTTGTAGGCCCCGCCATCGTCGTCAAAGGTCGAAATCTTGGCATCAAACAGGGAGTAGGGGCTCTCTCGTCCTGTCACGATGACATTGCCTTTGTGAAGTGTAAGCCGCACTCGGCCGGTCACGTTCTTCTGGGTGTGGTCAATAAGCGTTTGGATGGCCAAACGCTCGGGGGACCACCAGTAGCCACTATAAATAAGCTTGGCATAGCGAGGCATGAGGTCATCTTTAAGATGGGTGACCTCACGATCAAGCGTGAGCGATTCAATAGCGCGATGCGCCCGAAGAAGAATGGTTCCACCTGGGGTTTCATAGCAGCCCCTTGACTTCATGCCGACGTATCGGTTCTCAACAAGATCAAGTCGACCAATTCCGTGTTTCCCGCCAATTTGGTTCAGTGTATGTAGCAGCTCATGTGGTTTTTGCTTCTTTCCGTTAATGGCGACTAGGTCTCCCTTTACAAAATCAAGGCTAACCTCCTCTGCCTTCGCAGGCGCCTTATCGATAGGAACTGTGAGTCGCCACATGCCGGACTTGGGTGGTGGTCGATTGGG
>JAURCW010000125.1 GCA_030828265.1 Burkholderiales bacterium
ATCCGGCGCGTTTAAGGCCCCCGGCTTACAAATGAGCGAGCGAAGCTATCAAAAAGGCGAGCTCTTGTTTTCGCAGGGCGACGATGCCGATGCTTTTTACCTGTTGAAGTCCGGTCGCGTCGAGCTTTTCGACCCTAAAACAGACAAGCAGGTGGCAATTATTGAGCAGGGCTGCACCTTTGGCGAGCAGGCTGTCTTTAGTTACGGGGCCCGTAACCTGTCGGCCCGAGCCCTCGACAATTCCGTGTGCATGCACTATCTGGCGAAAGACCTTCAAAGCATGCTTGAACACCAGCCCGCAGTGGTTCGGCGGGCTTTTGAAATGGTGATCTTGCAGCTCGAAATGCGTAACAGTCTTCGAGCCTTGGGCGCAACTCACTCCTTCTAAGCCCAGGTTTTTAAAAGCAGTTTTCAGCAAGCCCTTCTGTCAGGGGATTCTTATCCCACTGAACAACTAGGTTAATGCCAAGGGTTCTCCCCATTGTGACCTTTTCGTTTGAGTTCTAGCATTAAGTGGAAATCAAATCCACTTTTCGGAGAAAGTCATGCCGGTTCAACTTACTGTTAACGGGCAGTCGGTGTCCATCGATGCCCCATCCAACACCCTACTTGTCCAGGCGCTTCGCGACCATTTGAAGCTTACAGGTACGCACGTGGGCTGCGACACCGCCCAGTGCGGTGCTTGCACCGTGCTAATGAATGGGGATGCTGTGAAGTCTTGCAATGTTCTTTTGATGCAAGCCGAGGGCGCCCAGGTAACAACCATTGAAGGCCTAGCCGGTCAGGATGGAACGCTTCACCCCATGCAAAAAGCTTTCAAAGACTGCCATGGGCTTCAATGCGGTTTTTGTACGACCGGTATGGTGATGAGTGCGGTAGATCTTTGTCAGAAACATCCCAAAGCCACGGAAAGCGAAATTCGAGACCTCCTTGAAGGCAATATCTGCCGTTGCACAGGCTACCAAAATATTGTTCGTGCCGTGAAACAGGGCGCCGAGGAAATGGCTGCCTGAGGTTAATGCACCGAAGAGGCAGGGCTTCAACCCCGGCTCTTATGAAAGCTTTATGAACATAGTATTCAGTTGAACCGCTACTAAAGGAGTTATCGCAATGGGTGCCTCAGATTTCTCTAGCCTTCCTTACATTGGTGAGTCTGTTCTTCGCAAAGAAGATGTTCGTTTTTTAACCGGCGCAGGTCAGTACACCGACGATGTCCTGCTTCAGGACATGGCCTACACGGTTTTTGTGCGCTCGCCTCATGCTCATGCGGTCATCAAGAAGGTTAACAAGGCAGCTGCCCTTGCGGCGCCCGGGGTTCTTGCTGTTTTCGATGGCCAAGACGTGGCAGCCGATAAGGTGGGGGGGTTGCCTTGTGGCTGGCTTATCACCAGCACCAACGGCGAGCCCATGAAAGAGCCGCCGCACCCCATCCTTGCACAAGGCAAGGCCCGTTATGTAGGCGATGGTGTTGCCATGGTGGTTGCGACAAGCTACGAGGCGGCGAAGAATGCAGCCGAACTTGTCGAAGTAGAGTACGACGTATTGAAAGCTGTTGTTGATGTGCGCGATGCCCAAGCCTCGGGTGCGCCTTTGGTTCACGATGAGGCGCCTGAGAACCATTGCTACAAGTGGGCCATTGGTGAGAAGGCGAAGGTTGACGAGGTCTTTCAGACGGCTGCGCACATTACAAAGCTTGACCTGGTGAATAACCGACTCATTCCCAACGCCATGGAACCTCGGGCTGCCATTGGTGTTTACAACCGAGCATCCGATGAATACACACTTTATGTCTCGAACCAAAACCCTCATGTGGAGCGGCTCCTGCTAACAGCCTTTGTCATGGGCCTGCCCGAGCATAAGGTTCGTGTGATTGCCCCCGATGTGGGTGGTGGGTTTGGCTCAAAGATCTACCTGTACGCAGAAGACGTCTGTGTCACCTGGGCATCTAAGAAGTTAAACCGCACCATTAAGTGGACGGCAGAGCGCTCGGAGTCCTTTCTAACCGATGCTCATGGTCGCGATCATGTTTCGCATGCCGAGCTCGCCATGGATAAAGACGGCAAGTTTTTGGCCTTGCGTGTGCATACCGATGCCAACCTTGGTGCCTACCTGTCAACGTTCAGTACCTGTGTCCCCACCATTTTGTATGCCACCCTGTTGGCGGGTCAGTACACAACGCCTCAGGTCTATGTGGAAGTGGACGCCTGGTTTACCAACACGGCCCCAGTGGACGCCTACCGTGGTGCAGGTCGTCCAGAGGCCACCTACTTGCTTGAGCGTATCGTAACGCGCGCGGCCTGGGAACTTGGTCTTAGTCAAGACGAGATTCGCAGGCGTAATTTCATTACAGAGTTCCCCTACCAAACACCGGTAGCCTTGCAATACGACATCGGTGATTACCATAGCTGCCTGAATCAAGCCCAAGAGCTTGCTGACGTAAAAGGCTTTGAGGCCCGCAAGAATGCTTCTGAGGCCAAGGGCATGCTGCGTGGCATTGGTTACTCCAGCTACATTGAAGCCTGCGGCCTGGCGCCATCGAATATCGCGGGCGCATTGGGCGCGCGTGCTGGCCTCTTTGAGTGCGGTGAGGTGCGGGTGCATCCTACAGGCAGTGTCACGGTATTTACCGGCTCTCATAGTCATGGCCAGGGCCATGAAACAACCTTTGCGCAGGTTGTAGCGGCTCGTCTTGGTATTCCGGTTGAGAGCGTCGACATCGTGCACGGCGATACCGGGCGAGTTCCGTTCGGCATGGGTACCTACGGTTCTCGTTCGATCTCGGTGGGCGGCTCTGCGATTATGAAAGCGCTCGACAAGATTGAGGCCAAGGCGAAGAAAATCGCTGCGCATCTGCTTGAGGCAAGTGACACCGACATAGAGTTTGCCAATGGTGAGTTTGTGGTGAAGGGGACCGATAAGAAAATACCGTTTGGTCAGGTGGCGCTTACCGCCTACGTTCCGCATAACTACCCGCTCGACAAGCTGGAGCCCGGCCTTAACGAAACGGCTTTCTACGACCCCACCAACTTCACCTATCCTGCGGGCACTTATATCTGTGAAGTGGAGATAAATCCCAAAACAGGCGAGACCCGTGTGGACCGGTTTACCGCGGTGGACGACTTTGGAACCATCATTAATCCAATGATCGTTGAAGGCCAGGTGCATGGCGGCCTCGCCCAAGGCATAGGCCAGGCACTGCTCGAGAACTGCGTCTACGACCGTGACTCGGGGCAGTTACTGACAGGTTCCTACATGGACTACGCCATGCCCAGAGCCGACGATCTCCCTGAGTTTAAGATCGGCCATGTCTGCACTCCTTGCACGACCAACCCTCTTGGTACCAAGGGCTGTGGCGAGGCCGGTGCCATCGGCTCACCGCCGGCTGTTATGAATGCGGTGCTTGATGCCTTGGCGCCTCTGGGGGTCAAGGACATGGATATGCCAGCAAGCCCGCATCGAGTCTGGAAGGCCATTCAAGAGGCACGGGCCTAGCGCGGGTGCTTCAAACACTCCATGGCCCTATTCAACACCTACCAGGAGATTCACCATGTATCGCTTTGACTATGAAAAGCCTTCGAGTCTTGATGCGGCTTCCGCAGCAGTTGCCGCCGGTGGCCAAGCCCTAGCCGGGGGGCAAACGCTTCTTGCCTCAATGAAGCAACGTCTGATGCAGCCCGAGAAGCTTATTGATCTCTCTTTGCTCAAAGATATCCAGGGCATCTGCATGGATAAAGACGCCGTAGTTATTGGTGCGATGACCCGACATCAGGCGGTGGCCGCCAATGCCGAGGTCAATGAGCATATTCCAGCACTCGCCAGGCTTGCGGGGGGCATAGGTGACAAGCAGGTGCGTGCTATGGGCACTTTGGGAGGGTCGATCTCAAATAACGACCCGGCCGCCTGCTACCCAAGCGCAGTATTGGCTTTGAATGCCACTGTGCAAACCAACCAGCGAAGTATTGCAGCCGACGATTTTTTTCTGGGTCTCTACGCTACGGCACTTGAGCCTGGCGAGCTTGTAAAGTCGGTTAGTTTTCCCATTCCCGATGCCAGTGGTTATGCTAAGTTTAAGCAGCCCGCCTCGCGCTATGCAGTGGTGGGTGTCTTTGTGGCCAAGTTTTCCTCGGGCGTGCGGGTGGCCATTACAGGCGCAGGCAATGGTGTGTTTCGCCATGCCGGTCTTGAGGCCGCC
>JAURCW010000061.1 GCA_030828265.1 Burkholderiales bacterium
AAATTCAATGGGCTTCGTAGCGGGCTTGGCCTGCTCAGCAGCTGCACTGTCTTTTGAGGGGCTCGCTGTGCCAACCTCGTTAACGCCAGAACTCGTTCCCGCCGCCGAGGCCTTCGAGCCAGGCTTGGCAGGCGATGCCTCTGCCTGTCGCTTATCTTCCAGGTGTCGATTTAAATCAGCCTCGCGGACACGGAATTGCTCGGTCACTGAACCAGACTCGGACTCTTCAACCCAGAAGTCCGGTCGAATGCCCTTGGCCTGAATGCTGCGGCCTGTGGGGGTGTAGTACCTGGCCGTGGTGAGCTTGATGGCCGTGCTGCTCGTCAAAGGAAGGATGGTTTGAACCGAGCCTTTACCAAATGTTTGTGTGCCAAGTACCACGGCACGCTTATGGTCTTGGAGGGCACCGGCCACGATTTCGGAGGCTGAGGCCGAGCCACCGTTAACAATAACAACCATGGGCAGGCTTTTGGCCTTGGAGTTGAGACCTGTTAAGGGGTCTGCCCCCCCGCGCAGGTAGTCGGAGGGCTTGGCGGCGAAGGCGCGCTTGGCATCGGGCTGGCGTCCGTCGGTGGTGACAACTGTGACGTTATCCGGCAAGAAGGCGGCAGAGACGCCGACTGCCGCATGAAGCAGTCCACCTGGGTCGTTACGCAGATCGAGAACAAGACCTTTCACAGGCTTCTTGGGATCGGCCTCGGCCTGCTGCAAGAGTTTGTTCAAGTGGCTGACGGTAGAACTAACGGTGTGCTCTTGAAACTGGGTGATTCGGATGTAGGCGTATCCAGGCTCGAGCCATTTCGAACGAACACTCTGAACGCGAATCACATCGCGAACGATGGTGACCACAATGGGGAGTGGCTCCGATTTTCTTGAGAGTGTTAAGTTAATGGAGGTTTTGGGCTTGCCTCGCATAAGCTTCACGGCCTCTTGAAGGTTCATACCCTTGGTGGCCTTGTCGTCTATTTTGATAATAAGGTCGCCGGCGCGAACACCTGCTCGAGCAGCCGGTGTGTCCTCGATGGGTGAGACCACCTTCACAAAACCATCTTCAAGCCCCACTTCGATGCCAAGCCCACCAAACTCGCCTTGGGTTCCGACCTGCAGCTCTTTAAAGGCCTCTGCATCAAGATAGGCAGAGTGAGGGTCAAGCCCAGAAAGCATGCCACTGATGGCCTCGGTAATAAGCTTTTTGTCTTCTACAGGCTCAACATAATGGGCCTTGATTGCCCCGTAGACATCGGCAAACTGGCGCAACTCTTCTACGGGAAGCGCAAGCCGGCCGTCGCGCTGCGCGGCCGCTGAGATTCCGAGGCTAAGGGCTACCCCACCAATGAGTCCAAGGCCAACCCAGCCGGCTGCCTTTAAGCGATTCGTCATAGCCATATCTTCTACCCCAGCGCCACAGGCTGGGCCTTTCCTTGTTGAGCGATTTCGGCAAGAGCTGCCTCGATGACTGCAGGATCCGCCAGGTACTGACGTGATTGAAGCTTAAATTGGTCATCAAACTCCAGCACCATCGGTTGCGCTGTAGGGATATTCAACTCAAGCACCTCGTCTTCGGAGAGCCCAGCCAGAAGTTTGAGTAGCGCACGCAGGGAGTTCCCGTGGGCAGCAATGAGGGGTTTTTTGCCCGATCGAAGGCAGGGAAGAAGCTGCTCATTCCAGAAGGCCTCCACACGCACGACCGTGTCAGCAAGGCACTCGGTAAGAGGGATATCGGATTCGGACAGGCCTGCCTGAAGGTATTTGGGATCGATCGCCGTGAAGTGAGGGTGATCGGGTGTCATAGGATTGGGCCTTACCGAGAAGCTTCGCCTCCACAAATGAACCTGGGCTTCCCCATACTTTGCAGCGGTCTCTGATTTGTTGAGCCCCGATAAGGCGCCATAGTGTCGCTCGTTCAACCGCCAGTCGGCATGAATGGGGATGCCTGTCTGATCGAGGCTTTCAAGCACAAGTTCGCAGGTGTTTGCTGCTCGCTTTAGAAAGGATGTGAACGCCAGGTCAACCTTGAGCCCCTTACTGCGAATGAGCGCCCCAGCCTGCCTAGCCTCTTCTTCCCCTCTGGACGTTAGGGGGACATCCACCCAACCAGTAAAGCGGTTTTCAACATTCCACTGGCTCTGACCATGGCGAAGAATAATGACGGGAACGGGCATAATAAGTTGTGGTTGTCTGGGGTATCTGAGAATAAGGCTAAAAAGCCAGAGGTTTGCTTGGGATATCCAGGCAAGCCCTCATTCTAACGTTTTGCCCTCACTGGTGAGGAAATTAGGGGTCTGCATTGCAATTTTTTATTGACAATATTTTCCTTGTTGCCGCGGCCTTTGTGAGCGGTGCTCTTCTTGTATGGCCCATGGTGGCGCGCGGGTCTGCTGCGAGGCAGGTCAACACCCTTGGGGCAACCCAACTTATGAACGCCGAGGATGCCCTACTTATCGATATTCGTGAGAGTCCAGAGCTCTCAAAGGGCTCAGTGCCTCTCGCCGAGCATGTTCCGATGTCGACCATGGACGGTCAGATGGATCAGATCATTAAGAGGGTAACTTCGGGCAAAAAGACAAGGCCTGTCATTTTGATGTGCGCCAGCGGTTGGCGCTCGGCGCAGCTCGGAAAGCGTTTTCGTAAGGCGGGCCTCGAGCAGGTGTTCAGCCTTGATGGCGGCTTTGACGCATGGCGGCAGGCAGGACTGCCTGTGTCTCAGCGAAGCGCCAAGGGCTAGGGGGCACTCATGGCCAAGGTCATCATGTACGCCACAGCCACTTGTCCGTACTGCATACGAGCTGAGGCGCTCCTTGCCCAGCGCGGTGTGACTGAGCTTGAAAAAATTCGCGTCGACCTTGAGCCTGAAGAACGCCAGGCCATGATGCAGCGAACCGGTCGACACACTGTCCCACAGATTTTTATTGGCGAGCGCCACATTGGGGGATGCGATGACCTGTTGGCACTTGATGCCTCGGGCGGGCTTGTGCCCCTGTTAAACGCCGACCACTCGTAACTTAGGAATCCTTGCATGACCGATAAAAACAACACGCCAGAGTCGCCAGCCCAGACCAATAAGGCCGCCGGTAGCGAGGCCGATGCGGCCAGGCCCGTATTCAACCTGCAAAGGGTTTACCTGAAAGATTGCTCACTTGAGGCGCCCCATGCGCCCCACATTTTTCTTGAGAACCAAGAGCCGCGACTCGAATTCCAACTTGACACGGCCGAACAAGAACTTGGCAATAACCTGGTTGAAGTCTTGATTCGTTGTACCGTGACCTGCCGATTTGGTGACCGGGTTGGCTTTCTGGTGGAAGCGAAAGAAGCTGCTATTTTCGAAATCGCCAACGTGAGCGACGAACAGCGCGCTTTGTTAAAGGGCATCACCTGTCCCACCATTGTCTACCCCTATCTTCGCGCGAACCTTTCCGACCTCATTCAACGCTCAAGCTTCCCCCCGTTCCATCTTGCAGAGATTAACTGGGAGGCTTTTTATCAACAAAAGCAAGCCCAAAAGGCCGAGTCGGACGCCCCCCGTCAGTGACGGTCTCTGAGCGCTTCTCCGTTCCCGCTTTAATTCTTGGCGCAGGTGCCTGGGGCACGGCCCTGGCAATTCATTGGTCAAAACGCGCACAGCCCGGGCAGGTGAGCCTCTGGGCGCGACGCCCCGAGCACGTCAAAGAGCTTGAAGCGACAAGGCTAAACCAGCGCTACCTTCCTGGTGCCAAGCTTCCCGACACCCTCGATCTAAGCCCGAACCTGAAGGCCGCCTTACTGGCGTTTCGAGAGCGGTCTCAGTGCGATGCCAAAACCCCTGGAGGGCTCATTGTTCTTGCCTGCCCAGTTGCAGGCCTATCTCAGTTGTCGGCGGAGGTTACCGAGACGTTAGGGCCTGCTCAGCCGGGGGAGGGCCTTCTATGGCTAAGCAAGGGGCTGGTTCAAGATGGCGATGCGTTTTGTTGGCCCTCCGACCTTGTTCGTCGAGCGATGAAGGCCGATTGGCCCATGGCCGCTTTGACAGGCCCATCCTTTGCTATGGAGGTTGCCAAAGGGCTGCCTTGCGCGCTTACTGCGGCAAGTACAGACCTTGGCTTTGCACGAAGGCTTTCTCGCATTTGCCATGGTGGCGGCATGCGCGTCTACGCCAGCGACGATCTCTTGGGCGCTGAGCTGGGGGGTGCCGTAAAGAACATCATGGCCATTGCGGCGGGAGTTGCTGATGGCCTAGGCCTTGGTGCCAACGCCCGTGCGGCGCTTTTAACGCGAGGCCTTGCCGAGACAGCCAGGCTTGCGGTCGCCTTGGGTGCAAGGCCCGAGTCCATGCTGGGCTTGGCCGTTCTGGGCGATCTCGTACTTACCGCCACAGGCGACCTTTCGCGTAATCGCCGCGTGGGTCTGGGCCTGGCCAAGGGAGAGCCCCTCCAGCAGATTCTTCAAAGTCTTGGCCATGTAGCGGAGGGCGTTAACGCCTCGAGGGCGGTGGCGGGCCTTGCCCGGTTCCATCAGGTTGATATGCCGATTGTCCAGGCTGTCTGCCAGTTATTGTCTGGGGAGCAGTCTGCCAAAGCCATTCTTTCGGAGCTCTTATCGCGAGACCCCGTGGATGAGCTCGATGTCAGTATTGCCGAGGCTGCAAAAGACCTCAGTACCCCCTAGCATGCGTGGGCCTGCTGCCGCCAGGCCTCGTAGACCGCAATGGCAACCGCATTTGATAAGTTCAGGCTTCGGCTTTCCGGCCGCATGGGTATTCGAATTCGCTGGGCCTCGGGAAAGCAGCCGCGTTGCTCGTTCGAAAGCCCCCGTGTCTCAGAGCCGAAAAACAGCCAGGCACCTGCCAGAAGCCTGCAGTCAAAAAGTGTTCGGTGGCCCTTGGTAGTGAAGGCAAGGCTTTTTGGGCAGTCACCCGGGGTAAGGCCCCTTTTCTGCCAAAAGGTCTCCCAGCTTGCATACACCTGAATGTCACAGAACTCGTGATAGTCGAGACCCGCCCGTCGCATCTTGGCATCATCCAATGGAAAGCCCAGTGGCTCAATAAGATGCAGCTTAGCCGCAGTGTTTGCGCAGAGACGAATGATATTGCCCGTGTTGGGAGGAATCTCAGGCTCAACAAGAACGACATTGAGGTCGAGTGGGTTGCTCAAGGTTTGTGGGTCTCTTGGGAAGGTATTCATGACAGGGATTCTAGGGTGTCTGGCCAAGCGGGTTCAGCCCGAACGGGCCAAGACCACCAAGCCAAGGACTCGATTGCCCCCTGACTTTAGGGCCTCAATGCAGGCGCTGGCTGTTGCGCCGGTTGTGAGTACATCGTCCACAAGCACAACGGGCTCATTGTTCTGAGAGCTTGCTGCGCTCAAGTCATGCTTTGAGGCATGGGCAATGAGCCCGCGAAGTTCGGAAAGCCTCTGTTGTCTTGTGAGTGAGGCAAGGGTCGGACTGCTCTGACCTTTGACCAGCCGAGAGAGGTCGTAGCGCAGGCGCCAGCGCCGGGCGAGAACTTGGCAAAGAAGGCTCGGAAGATGAAAGCCACGCTCGATAAGTCGGCTTGGGTCGGCAGGAACGGGGACCAGGCAGCACCGCCGCTCCAGCCAGGCCGGCGCCTCAAGCCTGCCCGCCAGCCTTATGAGTCGCTGCGCTGCAGACCATTGAGGCCTGTACTTGGCTCGCTTCAGAAGGCTGGCGACCTCGGGGCTGTAGCTTAAGGCCGCCAAAACTGGCAGATTGAGGCGTGCTTCCGTGCGTGCTGCTCGCCATGAGGCCGGAAGCTCGCGAGCGGGAACGAGCTCTTGGTTTGAGTCGGCAATAAGCCATTTAAGGGCATGCAGAAGGCTGAAAGGGCTGGTCATCGTGCGGGTGACTATACTTTTGGGCACGTGCGCGCCTCTCTCACCCATCCTGTTTTTGGTTACCTTGGTCAGGCCTGCCTTGATCGCCTGCAGTTTATGCGGCCTCCTGCGGGACCAAGGCTTTGGTTTGGCCCCCTTCCAGTCGGCCTCTCGGAGACCCAGGAAGCCGGCTGGGCCCACTGTGAACCCCTTGAAGGGAGGATGCCCAACCCCCCAAAGCTTGGCTATTCCGTCGTAATTGACACGGGGTCATGGCCGTTAAATAGCCTGGGTAAGGACTGGTTTTCTACAGTTAATCATATGCTTAGTGATGGTGGGGTCTATCTCTTTGCCAGTCTTGGACCCTCAAGTCTTGGCAATCTACGCCGGACACTTGAGCGCACGGGCCAGGGCTCGGCTGGCCTTTTGCCCGAGGGTCTTACCGAGGCCTGGACAGATATGCATGACCTGGGCGATCAGCTTCAGCAGGCAGGGCTGGTGAGTCCCGTTATGGAATCCGACGCTCTTTTTTTCAGCTACCAGACGTCGCGACAGTTTCTTGGCGATTTGAGGGCCTGGCCCGGTCGAAAGAATCACCAAGCCACCGACCGGACGAAGCAGGTTTCGGGGCTTGGCTTACAGGCACTAAGGGCCAGCTTCACCGCCCTTTCTGAGCAGTCAGGGGGCCTGGTTCTTGACTGGGAGATGGTTGTTGGACATGCCTGGAAGCCCGCGTCAACGCAGAAGCCAGGCGAGAAACCTGAGGGTTCAGGCTTCTCGCCGCTGAAGTTCTTCCGCAAAAAGCCCTAGGCGACGCTCAGTCAGGTCTGGATGTTTATTCGTTTGTCGTCATATAATCCCACCACTTTGTCTATCACCTAAGAAGAGCGTAGTAGTGCCATAGCGCCAAAAGAGGGGTTTCAGTCGGTTACACGCAAGGGGGCGTCGTGCTAGCAGTTTTAGGTCAGTCATGCTGGGAGCTTAAGAGAAACTGTTCTCTTTCACCCTATCAACTCCTTGGCTTGTTTGCCTCGATGGCTTGCGTGTCGATGGGTGTGGCCTTGGCTTGGGCATGGCAGGGAAACTGGCCCATTCTGCCTTTTGCTGTGCTGGAGTGTCTGGCCCTAGGGCTGGCGTTTATGTTTTATTGTCGTCATGCACAAGATCGAGAGCGGGTTGTGGTCACGCCCAGCGAACTTCAGGTTGACGATCATTCGGGTTCGAAAGTAGTTCGGCTTAGTTTTTCGCGAATAGGCCTGAGAGTTAAGCTTGATGAAGTAACCGGTCTAATTGCGATTCAAAGCCAGGGGCAGGAGTCGCGCATTGGTCGGTTTCTCACTAGGCCACAGCGACAGCAGTTTCTGAAAGATCTTCTCCGCGCATTGGCGGAGCCAAACAAGCCATTTTTTCATCAAGCGGGTGTTGGAATCTGATTGTTCTAGGGGGCATCAAGCGTGAATAAGTTAATTACTTCTGCATCTCAAAAACTAGGTCTGTTGACAGCAGGTCTTGTTATGCCTTTCTGGGCAATGGCCAACGACATGACCACGAAGTACAACCTACGAACGCCCGCCTCGGACATTGCCGCGGAGCTCTACACCCTGCATAACTTTTTGCTTGTGGTCTGTCTTGTCATATTTGTGGTGGTGTTTGGGGTCATGTTCT
>JAURCW010000039.1 GCA_030828265.1 Burkholderiales bacterium
CAGTTACTAACTGCCGACTGGACTCGTCAGGACCCAATCATTACCAAGGAACTCACCCGGCATGGGCGCTCGGGTGTTCCGCTTTATCTTGTTTACGGCCCCGCCATTAATGAGCCTTTGGTGCTTGGTGAGTGGCTCACCGAGAGCGACGTTCTTAAGGCTTTCCAGAAGGCGCGGGAGGGTCGGTAATGAGCGCAAGCTTCGTGAGCCCGTTCTTGGTGGCCTTTGACATTACCCGAACGATGGCCTCGTAAGTGGTCTGCTTGTCAGCGCGAATTTGTATAACAGTCTGGTCGTCCGCCTCTTTGAACCCTGCCAAAAGCTGGTCCAACTCCTGCTCTGAAACTGGCTTTGTTTTAAAAAAAACATCACCCTGCGCGTCAATTTCTAAAACCACAGGGTCCACTGCGGGTTTTACGACGGGCGCCTCCGCCTTCGGAAGGTTGAGGTTGAGCCCCTGACTAATCAGCGGTGCCGTCACAATAAAAATAATCAGAAGCACAAGCATGATATCCACCAAAGGGGTGGTGTTGATATCTGCCATAAGACCATCGTTTTCAACGCCCTTGGAGAATCCCGAAGAAAGGCGTGATAGCGGACTGCGAGTGGGCATGAGCTTAAGAAGTTAAATGGGGCTTAACTCTTCTCGGACGAGAAGGCGGGGTGCTGGAGAAGATCGTCCGCAAAGGCCTCAATGCTTGCCATATGCTTCTGGCTAAGCCGTTGGAAAGCGTTATAGGCAAGCACTGCAGGAATTGCCACGAAAAGACCGGCAGCCGTCATCACCAAGGCCTCGCCGACAGGGCCAGAGACCTGATCGATCATGACTTGGCCCTGGCCTTGAATACTGGTGAGGGCACGAAAGATGGACCAGACCGTGCCCAGCAGTCCAACAAAGGGCGCCGTACTACCAATGGATGCAAGAAGTCCAAGACCTGAGGATAGATCGTTTCGTATAAGAAGAAGCTCGTCGCGCAGCTGCCGAACGAGACGGTCATTCAAAGTGCCTCCCATTGCACTGGCTGCCGCCTGCGCGCGATGGACCAGACGAAGAAGAAGACCCGATCGGTCGGACTCGGCAATAAGCCTTTCAGCCCGTTCACGATCGGTCTCGGCCCAGAATGCCTCAGGCGCGGTGGGGCGCTGTTGGAGGCGCTGCCAGCCATAAATAAGCCGAGCCCCAATAGCTGCCCAGCTAAGGACAGACATAACAACAAGAAAAAGGGCAACGGCAATAATGACACCGTCAGCCGATTCAATCATGTGATCCAAGGTCATACGGTCAGCCTTCGTTTTGACTTAGCCGGCTTTACTGCGGCGATGAGGACAGGCCTTGCGTTGGCACTGACCATAAAGGGCAAGAGAATGGTCCTGAAGCTCAAAGCCGTGGGCTTCGGCCACCTTGCGCTGGCGCTCTTCAATACGCGGGTCAAAGAACTCTTCCACCCGCCCGCAGTCCATGCAGACTAGATGATCGTGATGGCTGCCCTGGTCGAGCTCAAAGACAGCTTTGCCCGATTCAAAATTGGAGCGACGCAAGATACCCGCCTGTTCAAACTGTGTAAGCACTCGATAAACTGTGGCCAGACCCACGTCAAGGTCTTCAAGAAGCATTTGTTTATAAACATCTTCTGCGCTCAGATGACGTGTTTTTGATTGCTCGAAGATTGTCAGAACCTTAAGGCGGGGGATCGTAACCTTCAGTCCCGTGTTTTTAAGATCTGCTGCAAGCTGTTCGGGTGTCGACATGGCTTTATCATAGCGGCAAATCTTTAATGAAATGGGTCTATGCATGAAGGCATTCTTCCGGTCGCAGCTTCGTCGCCTCGCCTTGTGTGCGAGCCTCTCAGCAGGGGCGTTGGCGCTGTCCGCTTGTGGGTTATCGAACAAGCTCGTTAACGATCCTCCTTCCTGGCTTACCCCTTACCGAGTTGATATTGGCCAAGGCAATCTCATCACTCAGCCCATGGTCGATCAGCTGAAGGCTGGCATGAGCCGTGACCAGGTGCGCTCTATTCTTGGTACACCTTTGTTAGTAGACCCCTTTCGCACCAATCGATGGGATTATGTTTTTGAGCTTCGAAAGGCGGGTCGACCTGCCGAGAACCGTCGCTTCTTCGTCGAGTTCGAGGGCGACCAGTTGAGCCGATGGTCGGGAGACGGCCTGCCCAAAGACCTTAGCGACATCGCGCTTCCCGCGCCAGCTGCGCGTTAGCGGGTAGAAGCGCTATGTCACATGCTATTCGCGTTGCCGTTGCTGGCGCATCTGGAAAGATGGGGCAGGCTGTTATTTCAGAGTTGTTGGCGTCTCCGGCACGGTTTGAGCTGCATGCGGCCTTTGATCAGCCGGGCTCCGCCCTTCTTGGCCGCGATGCAGCTGAAAGGTTTGGGATGTCCTCCGGTGTCAAAGTTACTGAGGGACCCGAGGCCTGTCGAGGTGCTCAGGTTCTCATCGACTTCACCCGACCTGAGGCCACCATGACACATTTAAAGGTATGTCAGCAGTATGGTGTTCGGCCTGTGATTGGCACAACGGGTTTTAGCGATGAGCAACATCAAGCCATTAAGGAGTTATCGTCTCGTCAGGCGGTTGTGCTGGCGCCCAATATGAGTGTCGGTGTCAATATCTTCTTTCGGCTCGCCGAACTTGCGGCGGGCCTTATGAATCAGGGTTATGACATCGAGATTATTGAAGCGCATCATCGCGCCAAGGTTGATGCACCCTCTGGAACGGCATTAAAGGCCGGCGAGCGCGTGGCGAAGGCAGCAGGTCGGCAGTGGCCTCAAAGTGCCGTCTGGCAAAGGCATGGTTATACCGGAGCTCGCAACGATGATGACATTGGCTTTTCGGTCATTCGTGGCGGCGACATTATTGGCGATCACACCGTTATGTTTGCCGGGCAGGGCGAACGCATTGAGCTCATCCATCGGTCCTCGTCGCGCACAACCTATGCAACAGGCGCCTTAAGGGCCGCCGTCTTTGTCGTTGAACAACCTTCAGGTCTTTTTGATATGCCCGATGTCTTGGGACTCTCGACGTTAAAGGCTGAGTAGTTCTCTCGCCATTTTGACGGACGACTGACGAACGCCCTCATCACCGAGCATGCGGGCGATTTCTTCAATTCGCTGATCGTGGTCAAGTCCAACCACCTCGCTGGCATTGGTTCCGTCGGCTTGTGGTTGTTTCTGGACGCGCAGGTGTTGATGCCCTCGGGCTGCAACTTGCGGAAGGTGAGTCACAGCAAGCACTTGATGATGCTTACCAAGCTCTTGCAGTAAGCGACCTACGACATGCCCTGTATTGCCTCCAATCCCAACATCCACCTCATCGAATAAAAGAGTGGATGTCCGCGTGGCCTGAGCGGCAACAGCCGCAATAGCAAGGCTTACACGCGAGAGTTCGCCACCCGAGGCCACCTTGGCCAGGGGGAGTTCAGGCCCTTGGGCATGTTGGGTCACCAAGAACTCAAGCTGATCCATTCCGAAAGAGGCAGGCTCTGTTCGTGGCTCAAGTCGAATTTCAAAACGCATTCCGGTCATGGCAAGTTCGTGCAGCCAGCGTGTGACCTCTTTTGCGAAGGGGCGTGCTGCCTTTTGACGTTCAGCCGAGAGCGTCTTTGCGAGTTCGCGGTAGGCCTCGAAGGCCTGATCGGCCTTGACTTTAAGTGTTCCGAGATCGGAGGCCGCATCAAGCTCCGACTTCTGCTCAACGAGCTCAGTCTGAAGCACACACAGGCTCTCGGGCCTTTCTTTCAGCCGCCTTGCGGCTTCAAAAATAGCCTGGAGCCTGGAATCCAACTGCTGAAAGCGGCCAGGGTCTATGTCAAGTTTGCCAAGGTAATGACGACACTCCGAGGCCGCTTCCTCAAGGTTAATGACGGCTGCATCAATAAGGTTTATCAGCTCGCCCAGTCGCGGGTCTTTGTCAATGAGTGATCCAAGTTTTTGTTGAATCGTCTGCCCAATGGAAATAAGGCCAGAAGACTCGTCACCCTCGAGCTGCAACAGGCTTGACTCAACCGCGCCAAGAAGCTCCGCACCGTGGCCCAGGCGCTGGTGTTCCTCGTTAATGGCCTCCCATTCCCCTTCCTGAAGGTCAAGATCTTCGAGCAGCTGGAGCCGCCATTCGAGCTGACTTAGCTCCTCCGCAAGTCGATTGGCCTTTGCCTGCGCAGAATCAAGCGCCTCGACCCTTTCTTGCCAGGCCTGATGGGCAAGCGCCACCTTTTCAACCAGAGGTCCAAGCCCTGCATGCCGATCGAAGAGTTCGCGTTGGGCACTAGTTCGCAACAGAGCCTGGTGGGCATGCTGGCCGTGAAGTTCAACCAGTTGCTCTCCGAGCTCTTTGAGCTGAGAGAGGGTGGCGGGCTGTCCATTGATCCAAGCCCTTGAGCGGCCGCTGGGCTCGAGGCTGCGTCGGATCAGGAGGGAGCCGTCAAGAGAGTCGAAACCTGCCTCCGAGAGCCAGTTCAGGGTACTTGCATCAAGACTCGGCTCGATATGGAATTCTGCAGTAAGGTCTGCGCGGTTGGCGCCAGGCTTTATCTGAAGACTGTTTGCGCGATCGCCGAGCAGAAGCCCGAGCGCATCAAACAGAATGGATTTGCCGGCACCGGTTTCGCCAGTGAGTACTGTGAGCCCTTGCTGGAAGTCGATCTCCAGAGAGTTCACGATCACAAAGTTTTGAAGTGAAAGCGTTTTGAGCATAGAGAAGATTCAGGCTAGCCATTGTTGGTAGGGGCAACCGGATCGGGCCGGCCGCTAAGCACCGGGTTGGCGCTCCAGTGCAGTTTATGGCGCAGCATGGCGTAGTAGTCATAGCCCTTCGGGTGGAGAAGTCTGACCGAGTGGGCCGAATGCTGAATGAGAATCTGATCGCCATCTTCAAGCGAGGTAAGGGCCTGCATGTCGCAATGCAATTCGGTTCCGGCGCCGTCATTGACCACCACCGAGACAGCTAAGGGCTTCGGTAGAACGATGGGCCGCGCCGATAGAGCCTGGGCGGCTACAGGAACGAGGATAAGCCCTTCGACGCCCGGGTGGAGAATAGAGCCCGAGGCAGACAGGGCATAAGCCGTAGAGCCCGTGGGTGTTGCCAGAATAAGTCCGTCGGCTCGCAGACTTTGCAAGTAACTCTCACCCACGAAGACATCAATTTCAACCATTCGACTCACTGCGCCACGACTAATAACCACGTCGTTAAGCGCAGGGGCATGAAAGACCTGTTCAGGGCTCGATGTCCGTGAAGATTTCCGTCTGACGGTGACTTCGAGCATGCCCCGGTTCTCAACAACGCCTTCACCGCTGAGAATGCTGGGGAGTTCGTCTTTAAGCTTTGAGATCTGTATGTCGGTCATAAAGCCCAGCCGACCCTGGTTAATTCCAATAATAATGGTGCCCGCGGGGGCGAGCTGACGCGCAACCCCAATTAGGGTTCCGTCGCCGCCCAAGGCAATGGCGAGGTCTAGTTCCCCAATCATCTGGGGCATGTGCTTCAGTGAATAGGACGCTGCGCCCTCGGCGTCTAAGAACCCCTCAAGACCTTGAGCAAAATTTTGTTCGATGAGAACCTTGGAGCCTGGAGAGTGCAGCTTTAAACAGTCCAAAACCTCTTGCAATGCCCCAACAAGACCCGGGGATTTGGGGCGCCCAAAAAGACCGATGCGTCGATAGGCTGAGCTCATGGCTCGAATTAGATCACAGCCATCCTACAATAGGGGCCATGGACGATCGTTCCCGACAACTGCTTAAAACCCTCATCGAGCGCTACATCGCCGAGGGACAGCCCGTAGGCTCGCGGTCCTTATCAAAGTTTTCTGGGCTCGACCTATCGCCCGCAACCATCCGAAACGTGATGGCCGACCTTGAAGAGCTTGGGCTTGTGGCAAGCCCTCATACGTCTGCAGGTCGCATTCCTACGCCTAAGGGCTATCGGCTTTTTGTCGACTCCTTGCTTACCGTGCAGCCTATCGATGCCAATCAGGCTCAGTCGATGAGTGGCCAACTGCAGGCCGACGCCCCAAGTCAGGTCGTCTCGCATGCGGCAAGTCTTCTTTCGAGTCTCTCGAGTTTTGCCGGTGTGGTCTGCACGCCTCGACGGGCTGGGGTCTTTCGGCACATTGAGTTCTTGCGTCTTGGTGACCGCCGTCTCTTGCTTATTCTCGTGACCCCTGACGGTGATGTCCTGAATAAGGTCTTCCATGTCGATCAAGACTATCTTCCTGAGGCACTTATTCATGCAGGCAACTACCTGACGGCAAACTATGCAGGGCTGAGTCTTCAGGAAGTGCGTAATCGGCTTCATCGTGAAATCGCAGACCTTCGTCAGGATGTTTCGCGTCTTATGCTTAAGGCCGTTGAAGAGGGGGGTGCAGCACTTAGTGATCCCGATGGTGCCATTGTGATTTCGGGTGAACGTCGTCTACTCGATGTCTCCGAGCTTTCGGAAGATATGGGCCGCCTGCGTCAGCTGTTTGACCTTTTTGAGAAAAAGACAAGCCTAGCCAAACTGCTCGAGTTTTCTGAGCGCGCGCAGGGCGTCAAAATTTACATTGGTGGCGAATCGAACCTGGTTCCGGTGGATGAACTTTCCGTGATCACGGCCCCCTATCAGGTGAATGGCCGTATTGTTGGTACCCTTGGTGTGATTGGTCCAACACGTATGGCGTATGATCGTGTTATCCCAATTGTCGATATCACCGCAAGACTTGTTTCAACGGCGTTAACCCATCTTGCTGCAGAGTCTGGGCCTCAGGCTGATCCATCTGGTGCTGGCGCCTAGCTCGGTGTTTTAAACAGGTCTTCCCTTGTCCAATTCTCTTCCAAAGCCATCCAACCAGGTCCTTGACGAGCCAGGCTACCGCCACGGTCAGGCAGGCCGCACGGGTCTCTTATTGGTAAACCTCGGTACTCCCGATGAGCCAACGAGTTCAGCCCTGCGTCGTTATCTTCGCGAATTTCTCTCCGACCCCAGGGTTGTGGAAATCCCGCGTTTTATTTGGTGGCCGATTCTCAACTTTATTATTCTCCTTGTTCGGCCAGCCAAGTCGGCTGCGAAATACGCCTCCATTTGGCTAAGTAACGGCTCCCCGCTAAGGGTCTACTCCGAAGAGCAGACTGCCCGGCTAAAAGAGTCGCTTCAGGCCGCGGGCCGCGATGTTGAAGTGGGGCTCGCTATGCGTTACGGGCAGCCATCCATTCAGTCTCAGATTCAGGCGCTCAAGCAGCGGCAGGTCACCCGGCTTGTAGTGCTTCCTATGTACCCCCAGTTTTCCGCGACCACGACGGCCACTGTTTTCGACAAGGTTTTCGATTCCTTTGGCTCTTTACGCAATCCGCCTGCCTTGCGGCTTATTCGTAGTTTTGCTGGCCACCCTTCATACATTCAGGCGGTTGCCGCCTCCATTCAAAGGCACTGGGCTGAGCACGGCCGAGGCGATCTTCTTCTCTTTAGTTTTCATGGTGTTCCCAAGCGCACCCTTCTAAAAGGCGACCCTTATCACTGTGAGTGCTACAAGTCTGCAAGGCTCATTGCCCAGCAACTCGGGCTTGAAGATCATGAATGGAAGTTGTCGTTTCAGTCTCGGTTTGGGCGTGCTGAATGGCTGAAACCTTATACCGTTGAGACGCTCGAGTCGCTTCCAGGTCAAGGCATTCGTAGGCTCGATGTGGCCTGTCCCGGTTTTGTGGTGGACTGCCTAGAGACTCTTGAGGAAATCGCCATGGAAGGCCAAGAGGAGTTCCTTCATGCTGGGGGTGAGCACTACGCTTACATTAACTGCCTGAATGCTTCGGATGAGGCTGTGGCCATGCTCGAGACACTTTTCCTTGAGGAGGCGCAGGGCTGGCCGCTGGTTACCCCAGACGCGGCCAAGCAGCGAGAACTTGAACAGGCGCGGGAGAGAGCTCTGCGCCTAGGGGCTCAAGACTAAAAACTTGGTTTGGGGCCCTTGAAATGCTGGCCCGCGCCCCCAATTTCGTAATTAGACAGACTTTAAGGTGGGTTCCGTTATGACCAAGTTTCCTCACGAGCTTAAGCCCGGCCAAGACGACTCTGCACCGACCGAGCCATCCTCTTCGGCGGCGCAGGCGGCGGCCTCTTACTCGCAGCATGCGGGCCAAGACCCGGCCCAGCCCTCCAGCAACAACATGCCGACCGATGGGCATAGCCAACAGGCTCAGCCTGGGCAGACCACTGACCCTCCTATTTCAGGTGAGGATCTGCGAAAGGCTGCGGGCTTTAGCGAGGGCTCGCAGGCCTCAACCCCTTCAAGTCACTCTTCAGATCCAGGGCTTCAGGCGAAGCTTGCTGAGCGCGAAGATCAGCTCATTCGCCTCGCAGCCGAGGTGGAGAACATGCGCAAGCGTCACTCCCAAGAGCTTGCCAATACGAGTAAGTTTGCCATTGAAGGGTTTGCCGAGGCCTTATTGCCCGTTGCCGACAGTCTCGAAATGGCCTTGGTTCTTCAGGAGCAGACCTACGAGGGGCTGAAGTCGGGGGTTGAAGTGACCTTGCGGCAGATGCAACAGGCCTTCGAGAGAGGTCGTATGTCGGCGATTAATCCAGTCGGTGAAAAGTTTGACCCGAATCGCCATCAGGCGGTTTCAATGGTGGACGGTGCAGCGCAAGACCCTGCGGTAGCCAGTGGTCACGTGGTTGCTGTGATGCAGAAGGGCTACCTTATTGGTGATCGAGTCTTAAGGCCAGCGCTCGTCGCAGTTGCTCAATAAAGAAGTGCAACGAAGCCCTTGAATTCACACCCAGCCATCCCCAAATACTGGTTATCTTAATTTCAGTTGGCCCTTCGGTAGGGTCGTGAAAGGAAAAAAATGTCAAAAATTATTGGAATCGATTTAGGAACAACCAATTCCTGTGTAGCCATTCTAGAGGCGGGTCAGCCTAAGGTTATTGAAAACAGCGAGGGTGCACGAACCACTCCTTCCATTATTGCGTACATGGAAGATGGGGAGATTCTTGTCGGTGCGCCTGCAAAGCGTCAGGCCGTGACGAACCCGAAGAACACGCTCTACGCGGCCAAGCG
>JAURCW010000163.1 GCA_030828265.1 Burkholderiales bacterium
ATGTCTGGCTCATGCTGTTGTCCCTCACCTGTGCCTGCCGGGTTGGAGTTATTTTGAACAGCTTCACGTCCTTGAACTGAAAGTGCTGTAAGCAGGTCTTGTGAGGGATTGGGTCGATAGGTGAACCGGGTGGACTGCCCTGTGTAGTAGCTTGGGTCGTGGCTGTGAAGCGGATGCGCCTCAATAAGTGAGGCCTCTGCCGATTCAAGGCTATGCCCAAGCGAATGAAAAAGTTGTTGAATGGGAAGGCAGGGTGGACATTCGGAGTTGTCTTGAATTCGCCGCCCCACCCAGGACACTAAAAGCCTGTCGCGCGCCGCCCCCACGGCTTCAAGTAACAGGGTAAGGTCATCGTCGCGGCGTGAGCGATCGCCAGCCTGAGGCGCAGCCGCCATGAGGTCGATGTCGAACTGGTGATTGGGCCGTGGGAACTGACCATCGGCCATGCCCAAAAGACAGACCACCCGAAAGGGGATGGAACGCAGTGGCGTGAAGCTTGCGAAGGTAATGCCTCCACTGAAGAAGCGCTGAGCCTGCCGCTCGCCAGTCAGTTCGGGAAGCCAGTGCTCTTGAACAACACGATAGTGAATAGGCTGGTTGTAGCCTGCCAATGCGGCCTCGTTACGCCAGGCCTGCAGGCTTTGCTGCACCATGTTAAGAAGCCGCTCGCTGTTGCTCATGGCAGGACCATTCGCCCGTAAAAGACTTTGAGAAAGCTGGGCAAGCCTGTCACACCAATGCACAACCGGTGCGTCGATCTGAAACTGCTGTAAGGTTTGCTCAACAAAGTGAATTAGCTCTATGAGCTTATTGAGAAGCTCGGGCTGAAGCTCAAGGCCTTCGGCGGGTGCAATACCCTGCCATGGATCGGCAGAGGAACCTGCCGCATAGGCAAGTAACAGACGTCGTAGACCCGCTGTCCAGCTAATGGTGTCGTCCTGCTGTTCGCTCTTACTTTGCTGCACCCCCTGACTGTGTGTTGACCCGTTGGAGAGGCCTTGATGCGCACCGGAGAGGAGTGACTGAAGGTAGGCCTGCCGATGCTTTGCATTCAGGCCCCAGCGGATACCCGCCGCACCCACCCAGGTGCGTAGAGTTTCAAGGTCTTCGCCCGAGAACTGAAACCGCTGCATGACCAGCGAATTTTCAATAAAGGCAAGGAGCTCCTCTGCAGTGATGGGCTGGCCCCCTGCCCTTAAGAGCCAAGAAAAAGCATGCACCAGTGGTTGAGTGTCTTGGCTGCTTGCATCGGCAACAAAAAACGGCAGTGCGCGCGAATCGCCATTAAAGACAGGCCCAAAGACTGCCGGTATAAGTGCCGCATACTGCCCCAGGTTAGGTGCCATGACTAGAATGTCACGCGGCTGCAACCCAGGAACGCTTTGCAAGGCATCAAGAAGCTTGTCGTGCAAGACCTCAAGCTCGCGCAAGGGGCTGTGTGTTGTGAAGAAATGAATGGAGTCATCGGGCGCAATACGGTCCTCCGACGTGCCCTTCGTATTGCTCAACATAGCGTTCTGAAGCCTTGCCAGCGCGTGCGCCTCGGGTCGGGGCTCAAAGAGCTCTGACGCGCTCATACCCAAGGCAAGGCTTAAGGGCCGCAGCTGATGCTCGCGTTGGGCTCGCTCTTCAATGTCAAGGAGCAGTTGCGTGAAATCTGTGGTTTGTTTTCCCCATCGGGCAAGCAGAGGGTGGCCCGCGCTTGACTCGGCCCAATAGGACGTTGGGCTAAGAATAAAAACTAGCACCTTTGTCCAGCGGGAAATAAGCGAGAGCACCTCAAGCTGCTGCTCGGGCATCGAGGCAATACCAAAAACAATGAGTCGCTCGGGAAGCCCGACTGGACGCGGCGAGTGAAGGGGCTGCGCCAAGACGGCTGTTTTAAAGGCTGCAAAGCTATCGGCGCGACCGAGACAGGGCGAATGAAGCCCTTGGCCCGATGGATTGGCTCTTTGGGAGTTCGCGAGGTCGCTTTGGGCCTGCTGACTAACAGCCTTCCAGAGTTCCGCCTGCCATTGGTGATGCTTGTAGTGATGGAGTTCGGATGGCCAATGCCCTCCCTCCCACTGCTGCAGCCAATTGGCCCGATAGACCTGATACGCATCGAGAAGATCAGCAAGCTGCGCGCTTAGCCAGTAATAGCGTAGCCCGCTAAGACTTGGGAAAGAAGCGTGCGAGCCGGCTACAAAATGACGCAGTGCCTCTGCCGAGGGCCTTTGTAGAAACTCGGGTAGCACTCGCATAAGCCGCCAGACAAGGCTTGAGCGGTCGAGGCTTGACTGGCTTGGAACGCTGTTATGACCTAAGACCGCGCGGTATGCGTCCCAGATAAAGCGCGAGGGAAAACTAAAGTTAAGCCCGGTGGCACAGCCCTGCGCTTGCGCAAAGCCAAGGCGCAGCCATTGGGCAAGGCCATTGCTTTGTACCAGGATGGTTTCAGCGTGCAACGGTGGTAGGGCATTGGCCTGCTGAAACTGAATGAGAAGCTCGCGTAACTGGGCGAGGTCGTGCGACCTTACAAGGGCAAAACCGCCCTGCTGCTCGTTAGGCGCAGGCGGCTGACCTTGATTCAAGCCACCACCCTTTGAAAGACCGCGCCCTTCCACCAGCGCCAGGCCAGAAAGACGGAAAGTACGAAGATGTAGAGGTTGGCCGCCCACCATCCGCCCACGGCCCCATAGCCCAGGGCAGGCAGTGAACCAAACCAGCCCTGCCCGGGTGCAAAGGTAAGCACATAGGTCAGCGGAATAAAGAAGCCCCATGAAAGGACAAACAGCACCAAGGCGGGTGTTTTGGCATCGCCCGCCCCACGCAGGCAGAAAACAGCACCCAGATGCAGGCCATCGAAAACCTGGTAGAAAGCAGCAATAAGCGCAAGCTGTGCACCCAGCGCAACCAAGGCCGGCGCTGAGGGATCAGAGGGCGAAATGAACCACTGCACAAGCTGATGACCAAACAGCGCAAGAAGCAGCCCAAACAAGAACATGTAGATAACAGATAGCGCAATAACGCGATTACCCAGGCGCCGAGCCCATACGTATTCACCAGCGCCAATGGACTGTCCCACCAGTGTGGTGCCCGCCTTGCCAAGCCCCACGGCAGGTAAAAAGGCAGCGGAGGTGAGCATAATGACGACCTGCGAAGCCGCACCCTCAATGGCACCAAGCCTTGTCATCA
>JAURCW010000025.1 GCA_030828265.1 Burkholderiales bacterium
CCCATCGAGGCGTGAACCGGGTGGGCTGCGGGAATGGGCTGCTACGATTCGGCTTCACGGCAAAGACTGAAGCCAGTCATCAAGCTCGCCATGGGCCGCGGAATCACCAAGATCAACCCTTAAAGGCGTGATGGCCACCTTGGCATTGGCAAGAGCATGAAAGTCGGTGCCGGGACCGGCATCACGAATGCCACCCGGTGCACCCACCCAATACATCGGCTCGCCGCGCGGTGAGGCCACCTCAATAACAGGCTGGGCCACATGACGCCGGCCGAGCCTGCAGATCTCGTAGCCCTGCATCGAGCCAAGGCCCACACTCGGAATATTGACATTCAGCAGCTTGGGCTCATTAAAGGGCTTTTGAAGAAAACCGGTAACGATGCGTTGAACCACATGCACAGCCGTATCGAGATGGTCAAAGCCCCGATCGGCCAACGAGAAGGCAATGGATGGAATGCCAAGCAGAAAACCCTCCATGGCTGCGGCCACGGTGCCTGAATAAAGCGTGTCCTCGGCCACGTTTTGGCCATTGTTAATGCCTGAAACAACCAGGTCGGGACGAAAGCCTAAAAAGCCGGTAACCGCAACATGCACACAGTCGGTTGGGGTTCCATTGACATAGAAAAAACCTGAGGCCGCCTTGCGAACATAAAGCGGGCGATCGAGCGTGAGGGAATTACTTGCACCACTGCGATCGGCCTCCGGGGCCACCACCGTAACCTCCCCAAAACCCCGCACTGCTTCGGCCAGCGCCGCAATTCCAGGAGAGAAATAGCCATCGTCGTTTGAGACAAGTATTCGCATTATTGGCCCTGACCCGAGCCATCGTCGGGCCAGTCACGAATGTAGGCCTTGAGCATCTGGTTTTCGAATTTCTGGGCCTCGAGAACAGCACGGGCAACATCATGGAAAGAGACCACACCAAGCACCGACTTATCGGCCTCCACCACAGGCAGGTAGCGCTCGCCACAGGCATTCATAATTGTGCGCAGTTCATCGACGGTCATGTCGGGATGTGAACAGGTGGGCTTGGGATTCATGACCTCTGCCACTGTAATTTCGGACATGGTGGGCGTTGGACCTGTGCGTTGCTCGCGCTGACGCTTAGCAAGCACCACAAGAATCTCGCGAAAGGTCAGCATGCCTGCAAGCTGGCCCTGTGAGAGCACCACCAGAGAGCCGATGTTTTCATCGGCCATCGTCACCACGGCATCCGAGAGCAAATCCTCTGGCGAGGTTTTAAAGAGCATCGGCTCTTTGTATTTAAGAATGTCACGAACCTGCATGGCCTTCTCCTCTAGTGATTAAACGCCCCTTCGTGGAGGTCCTTGTTTAGTCGAGACTCCTCGCTATGATAGGCCCATGACGAACTCAGAGATTTTAGTGGTTTACTACAGCCGACATGGAAGCACCCTGGAGCTTGCCCGATCCGTAGCCGATGGTGTCGATTCCGTGCCCGGCTGCCAGTCTCGACTGCGCACCGTGCCAGCGGTCTCGGCCAACCACGAGGCAACCGAACCACCCGTTCCCGATACCGGGCCTCCTTACGCCGAGCCCAACGATCTTAAGGAGTGCGACGGACTCATTATTGGCTCGCCCACAAGATTTGGAAATATGGCAGCCGCTATGAAATATTTTGTAGATGGAACCTTGAACAACTGGATTGCCGGCGACTTGGTTGGCAAACCCGCGGCTGTTTTTACCAGCACGGGAAGTCTGCACGGAGGGCAAGAGTCAACTCTGCTGTCGATGATGCTGCCCCTTTTGCACCATGGCATGCTTTTGGTAGGCCTGCCCTACAGCGAGACCGACCTTTCCGCCACCCGCTCTGGAGGGACGCCCTATGGGGCCTCGCACTGGGCAGGTAGTGACGGTAAACAGCCGGTCAGTCCAGAAGAGTTGAGGCTGGCCCATGCCCTTGGTCGTCGCGTGGCGACTACAAGCCTGAGCCTAAGAAGAAGAGCGACGTCGTGAGCCAGCCCGATCCAGGCGCTGCCCACACCCAGCCTCCCATCGAACCACCCTTCATCGCGCCATCGCCCCTAAAGGCCAAGCTCGAGCCTGGCCTGGTCCGCATCAGCGTTCTGGTCTGTGGGCTGATGGTTCTTTATGGCCTGGTTTGGGAGTCTTTCATTGACCCTGTACGCGAGGGTTCCTGGCTGTGGCTTAAGGTCATTCCACTGGCTGCTGCCATGCCTGGCCTGGCACGCGCGAAGGTGTACACCTACCAATGGATGTCGCTTCTTATATGGCTTTACCTTTGTGAGGCACTTGTTCGAATTGTCTCACCCAGTGTTTCTGAGCGTTGGCTAGCCCTGGGATGGCTTGTTCTAGGCCTTGCCCTTTGCGGTGCCATCCTGCTTGCTATGCAGCGCCTAAAGCGAGAGCAAAAGAAACAGGCCAAACCCATTGGTTAACGATGGTCAGCAAGGCTCACCGGGTGACGAGCCTCTGAAAAAATAGGTACTCTTAAACCTCGGGCCTCCGTAGCTCAGTGGATAGAGCATCCCCCTCCTAAGGGGAGGGTCGCACGTTCGATTCGTGCCGGAGGCGCCAACACCCCGCCATTTCGCAACAAAAGATAAGGACGTTTTCATGCCCCAGACCTCTCGTATTACTCAGACCCTCGCGACGGCTTGGATGGCCGTGTTTTGTTTGGGCGCTGCGTCCACTGCAATGGCTCAGACGCAGCCTAAAAAGAAGACTATTAACTGCTACATCAGCGAGCGCATTAAGAACCCCAATGGCCACACGTCCTGCATCTACAAATGCCCAAATGGCAAACCGGCAAGCGAAAGTGTAGCGCCCGGCTACACCTGCCCGCCGATGATGAACATTATTGATCGCTAAGTACTAGCCCATGTTGGCGCCGCAGGTGAAGCGGCCGCCCTTTTTCTTGGCTGTTTCGCGGGCGGCCTTTTCACAGTCGCCCTTTACTTTGTGGCAATCGCTGGAATAGTCCCCAGACTTCTGGTCAACCACACACCAGACCGTGTTCTTTTTCGCAAATGCGATGTTAGGAACTGAAAAAGAGCCAGACGCCAAAACGACTAGGCTCACGAATATTGCTGCTTTTTTCATCTGCAGTCCTCCGTGAGAGTTGGTAAGAACTTAAAAGGGTACCCGAGTTTTATGCTGTAACGGTTGCAGGCGCGCGTCCCTCAGCCATCGCCCTGCGCCAGACCACTGCGCCAGGCTGTCCATGGAAAAGGCCGTGCCAATGGCGGGTCATGGCGGTTGCTGGAACCCCCTCCGAGAGGCCTTTCTCAAAGTAGGACTGCAGGGGCTCAATGACTTCCCTCCTATCGGCCGGACGCGCAGCGTCTTCACCAAAAACCAGCGCATCCAAGTCCCTTAATAGCCAGGGGTTATGGTAGGCGGCACGTCCAATCATGAGGCCATCGGCGGGCAGCGTTTCGAGCCATTGAACCGCGGTGGCATCGGTAAGACCTCCATTCAAAATAAATTGGGCCTTCGGGAAGTCCTGCTTCAAAGCCTTCAGCCGCTCGTAATGAAGCGGTGGGATCTCACGGTTCTCTTTGGGGCTTAGTCCCTTTAAAAGGGCGGCACGCGCATGAACAATAAAAACACGGCATCCCCGAAAATAGAGTGGCTCGACGAACCGGGAAAGAAATGCATAGTCATTCTCGTCGTCAACACCAATACGATGCTTAACGGTTACGGGCACCGTCACCGACTCGCGCATGGCCTGAAGACAGTCGGCCACGAGGGCAGGCTCGCGCATAAGGCAGGCACCGAAGGCCCCTTTTTGCACGCGATCACTTGGGCAGCCGCAGTTCAGGTTGATTTCGTCATAGCCCATCGCCTGGCCAATGGCCGCAGCCTCTGCCAGAGCTCTTGGGTCTGAGCCACCAAGCTGCAAGGCCACCGGATGCTCGGCAGTATCAAAGCCAAGCAGCCGGTCACGTTTGCCGTAAATAACGGCTGCAGCCGTCACCATCTCGGTGTAAAGCAGTGCATTGGGCGCAAGAAGCCTATGAAAGAAACGGCAATGCCGTGTCGTCCAGTCCATCATCGGGGCAACGCATAGCCGACGAGCGCGGTCGAGCGGGCTAGGCCCAGCGTTTTGAGGGTCCGCGTGCGGCGCGTTAAAAGATTGAGGGGCGTTCACGCCCTCCTTTTTACATCATTCGCTTGTATTGCAGGCCCAAAAGGTATTGGCGCGGTGCGCCTGGCTCGTAATAGCGCTCAAACGCCTGGTCAACGATCACCGAGCCTGCGTAGAGCTTGTCGGCAATGTTCTCAACCGCCAGTTGCACCAAAACCTCACCACCCAAAGCCAGGTAGCGCGAACCAAGGCGAAGGTTCCAGACATTGGCGCGGTCGGTGGCCTGACTGTTATCGGAGTTCACGTCCATCACACCAAGGCTTACAAATTCAAGGGTGGCATAACGTGATGGCTGGCCAGTGCTTGGCTTACTTGCCTTGGTTGACCAGGTGAGTTCGGCCTGCACGCGGTCTTGGGGAATACCAGGAATACGGTTACCCGAGGCCACATCAATTAAGTTGCTGCCACGACTCACAGAAAGAGCCTGGTCGTACTCGGCCTTAATCCACTGCGCTGAAAGGCCCGCCTGCAATCCCAGGGCCAGGGTCTGGCGGGCTGAGAGTTCAAGCCCCATTCGGCGTGTATCTGCGTTTTGCCAGACCGAGTTGCTGGTGGACAGAAGCTGAGGAACGATGTCATCTTGGGTCTGCGCACCAAAAACTGCAAGCTGCGCGTAGCCCTGTTTTGCCGTTCGGTGCTTTAGGCCTGCCTCCCATTGAATCGATTTCGCGGCATCAATGCCGGTATTGAACCTTGCATCGCCTTGTGACTGGCCAGGCACGAAAACGTAAAGGGTTTCATTGAGTGTTGGCGTTTCAAAGGAGCTGCCAACGGTGGCGTACAGGTTGGTGGCCTCACCAAGATGCCGAGTCAGTCCCAAATAAACCGCATTGCCCGAGTAACGGCGGCTTCCACCACTGCTGTCGCCCGAGACAAGTTCATTATCGGTCGCCATCAGATAGACCGAGCTAAGCCGCATGCCCGCCGATAGGCTTAAAACGTCAGATGGAAACAACTCCAACTGCCCCCAAAGCCCATAGGCGGTCGAGACATTGTCGCGACGATTGGTAACCACGGGCTTACCCGTCTGACGATCATCGCTGACATGATCAAACTCAAGGCCAAGGCTTAATCGAGCCGCGGAGCCTGCAAGGCTTGTGTTGCGCTGATTTTGAAGCCCAAGCCCCCACTGAACACGGTCAATCAGGATCTTGCTGTTTGGAATCGGGTTATCAAGATCACGTGTCGCCACATAGGCACGTGCCTGCCAGTTGCCTGCCTGAGCAGTACGCTGCTCGTGCACCGCACCCACGATGCTTTGTCTATAGGTCTTACCAACACCCTGCGCTTTGCCAAAGGCATTCGCCCGGTAAGGGGCCATTCGAAATTCCGATAGGGTTCGACTGCCAGGGTCTTCCCCCTTGGTTTGATCGAGCAAATTAAAAATAAAGTTGGTCTTGCGGTCCTCGCCTTTCAGAACGAGCTTGCTGTTCAGGTGGCTGCGCTTGGCTTCGCTGTATTCTCGGAAACCGTCGTAACTCAAAAGTCCGTAGTCCACCACAAAGCCGTAGTCGCCTCGTGTGTCGGAATATTGAAATGACGACCGGTACAAATTGTCAGACCCCATGAAACCCGATAACAAGAGTTCGGGATCTTCAGAGGGCTCGCGCGTAAAGGCCTGAAGTACACCACCGCTCGCATTGCCGTACAACGATGCAACCGGCCCTTTAAGAACCTCAATACGTGAGGCGGAAGTAGCAGCAAACTGTGACGTCTGCCCCTGACCATCGGGCAGGCTCTGGGGAAGGCCGTCCACCATAAGCCGAACGCCCCGAACACCGAAAGGCGCGCGAGCTCCATAGCCACGAATGGAGACTTGAAGGTCTTGGGCAAGGTTATTGCGATTGGCAACAAAAATACCCGGGGTCATACCAAGGGCTTCACTCAAATTAATTTGTGGGCCCGAACGCTCGATGGTCTGTCTATTCACCACATCAATCGATCCGTGGGCATCAAAGGCCTTTTGCTCAGAGCGGCTTGCACTCACAACCACCTCATCAAGCATCGACTGGCTGTTAGCGCCCAGAGGAATTAAGGCCAAAGAAACTGCAAATAAAGTGAGAGTCCTCTTCGGCTGAGTCGAACGCAGCATGGTTAATCTCCAGTAACAATTAAGTGCATGGGAATTCGGTGGCGAGGGTTTCCCTTACCACGCTGGCCGCGTTGTACCGATGCACATCAGGGCGCGTATTAAGCTGACCACGAACAAGCGTGACAACCTCGTTAATTTGTATTTCGGTTCTTACACATAGCCGTGGGTCCTTGGCCAGCATCAACCCATCAAGCACACCCATAACATAATGCTGGCCAGCAAGCTGCTCCTCAAGACGCGGCGAAGTTAACTTCAAGAACAAATCGCCCGCCGTTACGAACCGAACCGACTGGGCGAAGACTGGCAAGGTTAGATGTCCTAGGACAAGCGCCCCAAGAAAAATGAGCTGCAACATGCGGCTGGTCAAGGGTTTGGCTCTACAGATATTTTGATCGAGGCATACCAGGCGGCAAGATTGGCAATGTCATCGTCAGTAAGCTGCTTGGCAATAACAGCCATCACCTCATGAGCCCTTTTCCCGCTACGATAATTTTTAAGCTGTTCCGCGAGGTAGTCAGGAACCTGCCCAGCAAGATGCGGCGCCGATGGCATCGACGCTAAGCCCATGGGGCCATGACAGACCGCACAGGCCATCATCGCCTTTTGGCGACCAAGCGATGCGTCGCCTGCTGAAACGGTCTGAGAGAAAAAAATTCCCAAACAAAAAGTCAGAACAAAGAAACGCCGAGAATGCATTACAAAAGGATTGGGTGTCATTAGCAGTCTCACATCGAGTTTAATCGAGAGTCGAGGTCTATAAAAAGAAGAGCCAGACCCTGCTGATGCAAGGGCTGGCTCTCTTCGACTAAATCAGACTACTCGGAGTAGCTGATGCGATAGATGGCTCCAGCAAAGTCATCAGAGACCAGCATTGAGCCGTCCTTCATCATCGCCACATCAACAGGGCGTCCGCGATACAGACCGGTCTCAGGGTCAAGGAAGCCCGATGCAAAGACCTCCATCTTGCCCGCTGTTCCGTCAGCCTTAATGGGTACATATTGAATCTCTGCACCACTGGGCTTTGTACGGTTCCATGAGCCATGGGCTGCAACAAACGCACCACCCTGGTACTTCGCGGGAAACTTCTTGCCCGTGTAGAATACCATCCCAAGCTGGGCCTGGTGGGCAGGAAACTCTACCTGAGGGAAGATGGCGCCAGCCGGCTCTTTCATGCCTTTGAGATCGGGGGCAGCGGGAGAACCGGCCACCTTGAACTTGCCGTTCCAGTAAGGGAAGCCAAAATACTGCCCAGGCTTCGTGGACCGGTTGAGCTCTCCTGGAGGAATGTCATCCCCCAGACCATCCACCTGGTTATCCGTCCACCATAAGGAGCCGTCCTTCGGATTGAAATCCATGCCTACCGAATTACGAGCCCCAACAGCAAAGACTTCACGCTTACTGCCGTCAAAGGCATTCATACGCACGATCCCGCCAATCCCGATTTTCTCGTAAGACGCGATCTTCTCTTTGGGTTGAACGTTGTAAGGCTGTCCCAATGTGACGTAGAGCATGCCATCAGGGCCGATGCGGCAGGTACGCGCACCGTGATTAAAAGACTCTTCCTCGGGAGGAATAAGGCCGCCCTTAGACACCACTTCAATCACAGCAACGTCCGGGCCTTCATAAAAGAACTCGGCGGCGGGGAAATTGAGAACGCGATTGTGCTCAACAACAACCAGGAATCCATCCTTGGTCCAACAGACTGCGTTGGGGTTGGTGAACTTAAGCGAAGGGGCAAAAGACTTCACTTCGTCGGCAACGCCATCACTGTTGCGATCGGTGACCGCCCAGACGGTGGTCTTGCGCGTACCTACAAAAAGCATGTTGGTGGAAGGCGCAACCGCCATGTGGCGGGCGTCCGGAACGATCGCAAAAAGTTCAATCTTAAAACCTGGGGGTAGCTTGACCTTCTTCAGGTTCTCCCGAATGGCAGCAGCGTTCTTTCCCTCTTGCGGAACAGGTGGGATATTGAGGTCGGTTGTCGCAACCTTCATCTGCTTCAACGTAGCGAGGTTATCCGGGGCAGCAACCACTGAACCCATGGACAGACCAGCCAAAACGGCGGCCGAAACCGCTGAGATCGCAATGCGTTTCATAAAAACTGTCTCCTTGATTAAATTTTTGTAGCAAGCCTCGCTTTGCAAAACCTAGAAACTAGAAAGGGAGGTAGCTGGCGAAGAGCTTACCGATTTTTTGACCTAGACAGACTTAGCGTTTACCCACCCCCAAAAGGGCGATAATGATTTCATTCGCTTATGAAAGAGATCGAAATCTGCCTTGGACTTGACACCAAGACACCATTAACCGCCCGCAGCCTTAGCGGCTGGTCAGCACTTACTGGACTTAAGGCCCGCCGCCAACTGCTGGTTGCACATTATTTCGATACCCCGACTGGGCTTCTTGCCCGCAGCCGAATGGGCCTGCGCCTGCGGCGAGAGTCTGGAAGCTGGGTTCAGACCTTCAAGGCCGAATCGACTGGCCTTGAGCGGCTTGAACTCAACCACCGGCTTGCCCAACGACAGGCTAGCCCACGGCCCAGCCTATTGACAGAGGGGCTTCCAAGCAAAGAACAACTTCTGGCCTTAGGCCTAAAACGCTCTGAGGTAACAACACTTCTCGACTTGGAGACGCTGGAAGAGCAGTTTCAGGTTGAGGTAAGGCGCCAGACCTGGGGTCTTGCATGGGGGCGAAGCCAGATTGAACTGGCCTTCGACCAGGGCATCCTTCGCGCGTCGGATCAGCAGCAGGCCTTCACCGAACTGGAGCTCGAGCTCAACGCCGGCCAGTTGGACGACCTCTTTGAGGCAGCGCAATCTCTATCAAGCCATTTAGAAACACTGGAACTGAAGGCTTATATAGAGCCACGCTCAAAGGCGGAACGAGGCTTTCAGCTCGCGGCCTCAAACCTCCGCAAAACCAAGGGTGCCAGGCCCAGCAGTAAGGCGAAGGGTAGCCCAAGAAAGTTGGGCCTGACCAAGTCACACGAGCCGCAGTCCCCAAGCACCAGCGATGTTCTAAGCCTGCATCTGCAAATCGCAGTCGACAGGCTTAGCCAAGAGCTTATCCGAGTTCTTGAAACCCAAGACCCCGAGGGCCCTCATCAGGCTCGTGTGGCCTTACGCCAAATTCGCACCCTCTTTAAACTGCTTGTTGCTGCAGGCCTTGTCGATCCAAGCGCAAGGCTTGAAGAAAAGGCCTCCGAGCTTGCTGACGCCTTGGGTGAGCTGCGCGACCTTGATGTCGCCGAAGAGAAATTGCTTCGCCCCCTAGAGAGCCAACTCAGCTTTGATGCCGCGGTCACCGCAGCGGCCGTGGCCATTTCCGAGCAGACCAACAGAGTTCGAGAGTCTCTACGCCAAAGGCTTTTGCAGCACGACTGCCGACGTTTCGTTCTTACTGTCTTTCAGTTCGCTAACAGCCTTAAGGGGCATGTTGGGCTGCCCGGAGCGCAGACCTTTGCCAATCAGCAGGCGGCCTTGTTTCGACGCCGAATAAAAAAACGGGCCAAGCTCGAGCCGACCGATGAGAACCTGCACCGGCTTCGCCTAGGCTACAAGGCCCTGCGTTATGCCAGCCCGGTGTTACTAAAACTCGGTGCAGACGCCTCGCTGGCCGAAGATGCTCGCAGAGCAGCCAAGGCACAAGACCGGCTTGGCAACGACCACGATCGGGCCGTTATGCTTACGACCCTGCAAAGGGCGCTTGGCCAACAAGAACTTCCCAGTCATCACCAAGACCGATTTCTTGCGCTTGCCCAGGGCTTTCTTATTGGCATGAAGTAGGCTGTAAAAAAAGGTCGCGCCAAGACGCCTTTTCAAGAAATCGAAGATCGAACAAGGAGACCTCATGACAGAACTACCCAAGAAAGTCTATGAAAAAGAACTATTGCGACTTCAAATTGAACTGGTCAAGCTGCAGGAATGGGTGGTGGCAACCGGAGCCCGCCTGGTGGTTATTTTTGAGGGCCGGGATGCTGCGGGTAAAGGTGGCGCCATTAAGCGCATTACCGAGGCGCTGAACCCCAGAGTCTGCCGTGTTGCGGCCCTTCCAAAACCAAACGAACGTGAGCGCGGCCAGTGGTATTTTCAACGCTATGTGGCGCACCTTCCAAGCCATGGGGAAATCGTTCTGTTTGACCGCTCCTGGTACAACCGTGCGGGGGTTGAGCGGGTGCTGGGCTTTTGCTCCCCCGACGAGTTACATACCTTCTTATTGGGATGCCCGTACTTCGAGCGTTTACTTGTGGCCGAGGGCATTCAACTAGTGAAGTACTGGTTCTCGGTTAGCCAAGAGGAGCAGGAGAAACGATTTCAAGAACGTGCCTCGAACCC
>JAURCW010000103.1 GCA_030828265.1 Burkholderiales bacterium
AAGGCCTTTGCCACAAGGGCGCAGAGCTGCTCGTCGTTAAAGGGCTTTTCAAGGAAGTCGACCGCCCCCTTTTTCATGCTGTCGACCGCCATGGGAACATTGCCGTGCCCCGTAATAAAAATTAGGGGAATCCGATAGCCAAGTTCAATTAACTCCTCGTGCAGTTCGGTTCCCGTCATACCTGGCATTCGAACATCGAGGATAAGGCAGGCCATTTGATTTGAAAGCTTGGGTAGGTTTGCAAGAAATCGTTCCGCGCTTTCGAGCGAGGTCACTCGAAAGCCATTGGCCTCAAGCAGCCAGCGTAAGGAGTCGCGAACCGCCTCATCATCATCAACTACATAGACCATCTCAATCATTGCATTTTCTCCGTGACGGGCGATCGTTCGATTTCGGGAACCGCCTCAAGGGGTAGGCTAAACTGGAAAAGGCAGCCGCCTGCGGGATTATCCTCAAACCAAAGCCGACCCTGATGGGACTCAATAATAGACCGACATATGTTTAAACCCATGCCCATGCCCTCTGCCTTTGTCGTGTAGAACGAGTCAAAAATATGGTCGCGTACTTCAGGCGCCATACCCTTGCCATGATCAAGCACAGAGAAAACAATCTGACCATCCCGTAGGCCGACATTCAATTCGAGTTCTTTTCGTGAGCTTTCTTTCATGGAGTCCATCCCATTTTTAAGTAGATTCATGAGCACCTGCTCAATAAGAATAGGGTCCACGTTAATGGCGGGCAGATCGGGCGCAACGGTCTTGATTATTGAAACGCCCATGGATTGGGCGTCGATCTCAGCAAGCCCTAGAGTGTCAGCCACGATCGCGGCCGGATCGACAAACTTTCTAATCGGGTCGCTGCGCTTAACAAAACTTCGTATTCGTCGAATCACCTGGCCTGCGCGCTCCGCCTGCTTGGCTGTTTTCACCAGCATGCTCTCAAGCTCCTCGCAAGAGAGGTTTTCGCCCCGTTGGGCTGCTGCACGAATTCTGGCGGCTGCTCCCATCGTGTAGTTCGATATGGCGGTTAAGGGCTGATTCAGCTCGTGGGCAAGGGAGGAGGCCATCTCACCCATATTAATAAGCCGCGAGGTCTGCTCGAGCCTTTCGTATTGGAGCCGTTGGTTCTCCTCTGCAATATGCCTTTGGGTAATGTCGGTTGCCACCACGAGTTGTACGAGACGCCCGTCCACCCATTGAATGCTGCGGCTGCGCACATCAAACCATCGTTGGACCGCAGTGTTAAAAAACTCTCGGCTGTCCGCCCAAGGTGAGCGATGGGCTGCACTTAAAAGTCGATGGCCTGTGTCTAAGGAATCGCCGAACCATTTACGGTAGGCCTCGTTGGCGAACAACAACTCGTCTTCGGGCGCGGGCGGTGCGACCGACACGGCCGCATCCAGAGACTGCAACACCGTGATGAAACGTTCCTGAGCCTGTGCAAGCTCGGCTCGAATTCGACTTGGCTCGGTAATGTCGGTGACGGATGTCATCCAGCCTGCCTGCAGTCCATCGGGTCCTCGCAGCGGCGAGGTGTACATACGGCAGATCAGGCGACGCCCATCGCTGTGCATCACATTGACTTGGGTGTTCACCTGTTTTAGGTCTCCCTTCAGCAGCCTTCGAAGATTGACCTCAAGCTGACGTCGTTCTTCCGGTGGCCAGTAAGGGTAGGGTGGTTCGGCCCCTACTAGGGATTCTTGAGCCAGACCAACAATCCGGCAAAAGGCCGGGTTGACGTAAGTAATTCGGCCGTCCGAGTCAATCGTGCGCATGCCCGTGGGCATGGAGTCTTCCATGGCCCGACGGAAGGCAATTTCCCTAAGTAGCTCTTGCTCGGCGCGCGGGTGACCTGGGCGTAGAAGGCCTAACAGCCAGTCTCTCATGGCCCACAGTGTAACGGGGTTTCGCAGGCGCCCTGGCTTTATTTCTTAATATGAAATGTTATGCCGCATCGCGAAAATTCGCTTGCTAGAGTGAAAAAAGCCTCGGACAATCAAGCTATTGCTAAAGGAGACTTCTCTATGTCCACGCTTCCTCCTCATGTCAGCCAGCAGGTCCACACCGCCGCAGACACCGATCCCCAGGAGACCATCGAGTGGCGCGAAGCCCTGGATGCCGTTATTGCCCGTGAGGGGCCCGAGCGAGCACAGTTTTTAGTCGAGACGCTTATTGATGAAACGCGCCGTGCGGGCGGGTTCATCCCGTTCTCAGCAAACACAGCCTATGTCAACACCATTCCTGTGGCCCGAGAGGAGCATTGCCCGGGCAACCTCGAGTACGAGGAGCGACTGCGTTCGTGGATGCGCTGGAACGCTATGGCCATGGTGGTGCGTGCCAATCGTCACGACGGCGATCTTGGCGGTCATATCTCAAGCTTTGCCTCGCTTGCCAATATGCTGGGTATTGGTTTTAACCATTTCTGGAAAGGTGCGGACCATCCTCAGGGGCAAGATCTTCTTTTTATTCAAGGGCATTCGAGCCCTGGCATCTACGCCCGTGCATTTCTTGAGGGCCGTCTCACCGAGGACCACTTAAATAACTTCCGTCGCGAAGTCGATGGGCAGGGTTTGTCTAGCTATCCACACCCCCAGCTCATGCCCGACTTCTGGCAGTTTCCAACCGTCTCCATGGGCCTAGGGCCCATCATGGCCATCTACCAGGCTAGATTTCTTAAGTACCTGCATGCCCGCGGCATTGCCGACACGGCCGAACGCAAGGTCTGGGCCTTCTGCGGCGATGGTGAGATGGACGAGCCCGAGTCCATGGGTGCCATTGGCATGGCCTCGCGCGAGAAGCTCGACAACCTCGTTATGGTGGTGAACTGCAACCTGCAGAGGCTCGATGGCCCTGTGCGTGGCAACGGCAAAATTATTCAAGAACTTGAAAGTGATTTCCGTGGTGCAGGATGGAACGTTATTAAGGTGATCTGGGGTGGCTACTGGGATTCTCTTTTGGCCATGGACCATGACGGCATTCTGAAGAAAGTCATGATGGACACCGTGGATGGCGAGTACCAGAACTACAAGGCCAATGACGGCGCCTATGTTCGTAAGCATTTTTTCGGCAAGCATCCCAAGCTTCTCCAACGTGTGGCCAATATGTCCGATGACGACATTTGGCGTTTGAACCGCGGAGGTCACGACCCTCATAAAATCTATTCGGCCTTCTCCGCGGCCTCTCGGCATAAGGGGCAGCCTACCGTTATTCTGGTGAAGACCATTAAGGGCTTCGGCATGGGCAAGGTGGCTGAAGGTCGTAACACCGCGCATCAGACCAAGAAGCTTGATGACACTGCCATTAAAGAGTTTCGAGATCGGTTTGGTATTCCTATCTCGGATGAGCAGCTCGCATCGGTACCATTTTTAAAGCCCTCTGAAGATACGCCCGAATTGAAGTACATGCATGAGCGTCGCAAAGCCTTGGGCGGCTATCTGCCCTCGCGCCGCGTGAAGGCTGAAGAGTCTCTGCCGGTGCCAGGACTCGACATGTTTGCTCCGGTACTCGAGCCCACTGCTGAAGGTCGTGAAATTTCAACGACCCAGGCCTATGTGCGTTGCCTTACACAACTCTTGCGCGACAAGGCTCTTGGGCCTCGTGTGGTGCCTATTCTGGTGGACGAGGCACGTACCTTCGGCATGGAAGGTTTGTTTCGACAGATTGGTATTTACTCTGTTGAGGGTCAGAAGTACGAGCCCGTGGATCGCGATCAGGTGATGTACTACCGTGAGGACATCAAAGGGCAGATTCTGCAGGAAGGAATTAATGAAGCAGGCGGAATGAGTTCATGGATTGCGGCGGCAACGTCTTACTCTACCAACAACCGCATCATGATTCCTTTCTTTATCTACTACTCCATGTTTGGACTTCAGAGGGTAGGAGACCTCGCCTGGGCCGCGGGTGACATGCGCGCTCGTGGTTTCTTGTTAGGAGGTACAGCCGGCCGCACCACACTTAATGGTGAGGGCTTGCAGCACGAAGATGGGCACAGTCAGCTTTTTGCATCGGCCATTCCTAATTGTGTGTCTTACGACCCCACCTTTGGTCATGAGGTCGCCGTCATTCTTCATAGCGGCTTAAAGCGCATGGTTGAGCATCAAGAAGATGTCTTCTTTTATCTCACCTTAATGAATGAGAACTACGAGCACCCGGGTCTCATTAAGGGTACCGAGGAGCAGATTCTTAAGGGTATGTATCTGCTGAAGACGGTGGGCGACAAGAAGGCGAAGCAGCGCGTACAGCTTATGGGCAGTGGCACCATTCTTCGTGAGGTCATGGCTGCGGCCGACCTTCTCGAGGCCGACTTTGGCATTGCCAGCGATATTTGGAGCTGCCCAAGCTTTAACGAGCTGCGTCGCGAAGGACTGGACGCGCAACGCTACAACCTTTTGCATCCTACCGAAAAACCACGCATGGCCTTCGTCACACAGCAGCTGCAGGGCCATGAAGGCCCAGTGGTTGCCGCAACCGACTACATGAAGACCTTTGCCGATCAGGTGCGACCCTTTATTCCTGAGGGGCGTCGCTACACCGTTCTGGGTACCGATGGCTTCGGTCGCTCGGACACCCGCTCGAAGCTTCGTGAGTTCTTCGAGGTGGATCGCCGTTATGTGGCCATTGCCGCGCTCTACAGCCTCATGCAGGACGGCGTGTTGGATGCGAAGGCTGTTGACGCAGCCATTAAGAAGTACGGAATCAACACCGAGCGGTCGAACCCCGCAATGGTTCTTTAAGCCACCTCGATAAAGGAAGACAAGCCAATGGCACAAATTGAGATCAAGGTTCCGGACATTGGGGACTTTAAAGAGGTGGAGATTATTGAGGTACTGGTTTCGCCGGGGGATTCGTTGTCGGTGGAGCAGAGTCTTATTACGGTGGAGAGTGACAAGGCCTCGATGGAGATACCGAGCTCGCATGCTGGGAAGCTGATTAGCTTGTCGGTGAAGGTAGGGGATAAGGTGAGCGAGGGGT
>JAURCW010000133.1 GCA_030828265.1 Burkholderiales bacterium
CAAAACCGAATAGGTGCCCGCCGAGCCACAACACAGATGGCTATCGGCCACGGGCAAGACCTTGACACCTAGTTGAGTCAACAAGGACTCCACCTCGCCCCGGCAATTCATACCATGTTGCTGGGTGCAGGGTGCGTGGTAGCTAACCTTAAGGGCCGCAGGCCTGGCTGCTCGCTGGGCGAGGATCGCTTGAAGCCTAGGCAACATGGGCTTTAAGAAAACAACCGGGTCAAGAGCGCGCTCGGCCACAAAAGCCGCCTGCTCACAATAGGCGGGGTCGTCTGCCAACAAATGGCCGTAGTCTTGCACCATCACGGCACAGCCCGAGGCGTTGACAAGAACCGCCTCAAAGTCGCCCGACTGCAGCATAGGAAACCAGGCATCGATGTTACGGCGTACTTGATTGAGTGCACCATCGGCATCGGCAAGGTGATGACGAACGGCTCCGCAACAGCCCGAGTTCTGAACCACAATGGCCTGAACCTCAAGGGCATCAAGCACCCAGGCCGTTGCAAGATCGATGTTGGGCAAGAGGCTTGGCTGAACACAGCCATTTAACAAAATAACTTTACGCGCATGACTCTTGGATGGCCATGCACGACGTGGCCTTTCGCCCATCGGAAGTTTGCTTGCCAATAACTCGGGAAGCAATGACTTAAGGCGACTGCCCAGTCGAACCGCCGGCGCAAAAAGGGGCGAGGTTAAGCCCTCGCGAAGCAGGCCTCGCGCTAGACGATCCCCAAGTGGGCGACGGACCTTTTTTTCAATAAACTCGCGCCCAATATCAACCAGTCGTCCGTACTCCACGCCCGAGGGGCAGGTGGTCTCGCAGTTACGGCAGGTGAGGCAACGATCAAGATGCTGCTGAGTCTCGCGCGTAACCGACTCCCCCTCAAGCATCTGCTTAATCAGGTAGATACGACCTCGAGGGCCGTCACGCTCATCGCCAAGCAACTGGTAGGTCGGGCAGGTGGCCGTACAGAAGCCGCAATGAACACAACGTCGAACAATGTCGGCAGCCTCGTTGGCTTTACGGTCGGCCACCAGATCTGGGCTAAGCTCAATTTCCATGAAGGAAGCCTTTTATAAGCTTGGGTAGAGACGGCCGGGATTGAAAACACGCTGCGGGTCAAGTTCGTCCTTCAGTCGAAGATGAAGGCGATGAAGCGCAGGGCTTAAGGGAGTAAAACGGGGGGCCGGTTTGGCGTCTGGTGCCAACTGGGCAGGGCGATAAAGGGTGGCATGGCCGCCGTGATCTTGAGCAAGCTGCTGCATCTGTACAGCGGGCTTGGCCGACCAGACCCATCGCTGTCCTGCCGCCCATTCCAATACACAGCCTCTGGGCTCGTCCTGCAGGCTTGCTAAGGCAGGGGTGCAGCCCGGCACCGAAATCCTCCAGAGTGAGAGTTTGGGAAAGGAGGCCTCCGGCTGAAAAAATCCATGGGTCTGATCTCGCAGGCTTAGCCAGAAGGCGTCAGCGGCGGCCGGGACCAAGGCCTGGGCGCCGTATTGGGCGGTAAACAACTCCACGGCGGCACCTACCGCCGCCTTCGCTCCCGAAAACCGCAGGCTTAAACGGCCGAGTGCCGCGCCGGGCTCGGCTTGCTCAAAGGCCGTGGCCGAGAGCGGCAAAGGCTGCGCCATCCAAAGGTTGCTGTCTTCGATGGCCTTTGACTGCGAACAAGCGATGCATACGGTTGCCGTGGCCGCAGGCACGGGCAAGACCTTCAGAGCGACATCAAGAATAAGTCCCAGGGTTCCAAGCGCACCCGTATGCAGGCGAGACAAGTCGTAGCCCGCCACATTTTTCATTACGGTGCCGCCGTAACGCAGCAACTCACCCTGGGCATTCATGACGGTCATACCCAAGACAAAATCACGACAGGCTCCTGCCGAGAGTCTTCCAGGGCCTGATAAGCCAGTGGCCACCATTCCTCCGACCGTGCCCTTACCGCCAAAACGCGGCGGCTCAAAGGCAAGGCGTTGGCCCTTTGACGCAAGAAGACTCTCGAGGTGGTCAATGGGAGTGCCTGACCGTGCAACCACGACCAGCTCGGTAGGGTCATAACTCACAACACCTACGTAGTCAGCCGTTGATAGGGGGACCTGCTCACCCGTAGCAGGCTCGCCATAAAAAGATTTACTTCGATGGCCTTCAATGGCGAATGATTTCCCTTGGGCTTGGGCCTGTGCGAGTCGGCCAGCCAAGGCTTCGACCCATTGAGCCGCTTGGGATTCCGAGAGCCCTGCCAGCAAGGCTTTTGGAGCATGGCTTGTCTCGCTTGCTTGGATGGCCTGGCTCATCTCACTCACTTAACTCAGGGAAAGGACGGGGCGAATGACGTCGTACCAACCTAGAATCGCTCAAGCTGCGGGAAGCGTAGCTCACCTCGGTGCACATGCATGCGGCCGTATTCGGCACAACGCGAAAGGGTTGGAATGGCCTTGCCAGGATTAAGGAGCCCTTTGGGGTCAAAGGCATGCTTGACGGCAAAAAAACTAAGGCGCTCCGCCACCGAAAACTGCACGCACATGGTATCGATCTTCTCAATGCCTACGCCGTGCTCGCCCGTAATAGTGCCACCGTACTCCACACAGATTTCAAGGATTTCGGCACCAAACTTTTCGGTGGTCTCGAATTCACCCGGCTTGGCGGCATCAAACAAAATAAGCGGATGCAGGTTGCCATCGCCCGCATGAAAGACATTGAGGCAACGCAGGCCATACTTCTTTTCGAGCTCCGTAATGCGCGCAAGCATCTGGCCGAGACGGCGGCGAGGAATGGTGCCGTCAATGCAATAGTAGTCGGGCGATACTCGACCGGAGGCGGGGAAAGCGTTCTTTCGGCCCGACCAGAATCGAAGTCGCTCGGCCTCTGACTCCGAGACCCGGAGATCGGTGGCGCCACTGTTGGAAAGCACCGCCTTCATGCGGCCAATTTCTTCCTCAACCTCGGCAGGCGTGCCATCGGATTCACAGAGCAAAATCGCCTGGGCGTTTAAGTCGTAGCCGGCATGGACAAATTCTTCCACCGCGGCGGTCATGCCCTTGTCCATCATTTCAAGGCCTGCCGGAATGATGCCAGCGCCAATCAGGTCGGCCACCGCCTGGCCTGCCTTCTCAACCTCATCAAAGGAGGCCATGATGACCTGGGCCAGTTGCGGCTTAGGCGTTAAGCGCACGGTGACCTCGGTGGTGAGGGCAAGCATGCCTTCAGAGCCAATGACCAGAGCAAGAAGATCAAAGCCCGGGCTATCAAAGGCCTCGGAACCAAACTCAACGGCTTCGCCCTCGATGGTGAGGCCCCGCACGCGAAGGACGTTATGAACCGTCAGGCCGTATTTCAGGCAATGAACACCACCCGAGTTTTCGGCCACGTTGCCACCAATAGTGCAGGCAATTTGGGAGGAGGGATCGGGCGCGTAGTAAAGGCCATGTGAGGCTGCCGCCTCACTAATGGCAAGGTTACGAACACCGGGCTGGACTCTGGCCGTGCGCGCTGCCGGGTCAAGACTAAGAATACGATTAAGACGCGCGGTGGAAAGTACCAGCCCACCGCGGTGAGGGGTCGCTCCACCCGAAAGACCTGTTCCTGCGCCTCGGGCCACGACGGGAATATTGCGCGCATGGCAAATGGCAAGCACTTGACTCGCCTGTTGCTCGGTATGCGGCAAGACCACAACGGCAGGAAGATGACGGTAGCCTGTCAAGCCGTCGCACTCATAAGGCTTAAGCCCTTCCTCATGAACAATGACAGACTCCGCGGGCAATACCTGCAGAAGACTCACAATAAGCGCCTCGCGCGCCGCAGGGTCAAGCGCCTGGTCGAGTCGGGCGAACTTCAGTTCGCCGGATTGCCATTGCAAAGCCTCTGACGGTGGCCTGAGCGCAGACAAAGGCGGGGTGGCGGGCGCATTCATAGATGAATTGTAGGCCTAGAAACGTCTACACTCCGAGGAATGACTGAGAAAAACCGGCTGACTCGCATTGTTACTCGCTCCGGTGA
>JAURCW010000068.1 GCA_030828265.1 Burkholderiales bacterium
CGATCACACCCCGGCGGAAGTCTTGGCAGGCGCCTTCTTGTTCGTGTGGCTGATGTGATGCGCCAAGGCAACGAGGTTCCCAAAGTAAGCGACGCTGCCTTGCTGTCACAGACACTCATTGAAATGACCAGTAAACGTCTGGGCATGACCTGCGTGGTGGATGAGCAAGGGCGGCTTGCTGGCATTTTCACCGACGGCGACCTGCGTCGCGTTCTTGAAAGACAAGAGCTGCATGCTCAGACCGCTGTCAAAGACATCATGACAAGGCAGGTCAAGACCATCTCCTCCGAGTCCCTCGCCACGGAGGCCGCCCGTCTAATGGATGAGCGTCGAATCAACCACCTCGTTGTTGTGGATAAAAACAATGCCCCGCTTGGTGTGATTGGCCTTCACGACCTTCTTGAAGCAAAAATTATTTAGCCTGCACCTGCCCTCATGACCCTAAAGAAAAGCCTAGGAAATGCCGCAGAGCGTCTAAACGCCATCAAGGCTGTTTTTCTTGACGTCGACGGCGTCATGACGGACGGGGGCCTTTTTTATGGTGAGCATGGAGAGAGTCTGAAACGTTTTCATGTCCATGATGGTCAGGGGATTCAGTCCTTGCGAGAGCAAGGCTTGGTTGTTGGCATTATTTCAGGCCGCTCACACCCGGCCGTTCACAAGCGCGCCCAGGAACTCGGGATCGACCCGGTTTTTCAAGGCATCAGTAATAAGCTTCAATGCCTGCAGGATTGGGCTGAGAAAGCCAATCTGAGGCTTTCTCAAATCGCATTTATGGGCGATGACCTTGCCGATCTTCCCGTGCTGGAGGCGGTTGGTTTTGCCGCCGGTGTGCCCAATGCTATTTCGCAGGTCCAGAAGATCAGCCACTGGATATCCGAGAAGCCGGGTGGGCAAGGTGCCGTGCGTTGCCTTGCCGATTTATTCTCAGGTCACGCCCAATGAGGCTTGCCGTCCTAGAGCGCCTAGGCAGCCTGGTCTCCATTGGAATGGTTGGCATGCTTACGCTTGCAGCATGGCTACTCAGCGAGCTAGTAGCCCAGTCATCGGGCCCTGTGTCCTCACGGCCTGCGGGCTCCGTTTCTACCGTGATTACCCAGGCCGAGATTCTCCAAACCACTGCGCAAGGCGGGGCGCAGTATCGGGTGAAGGCACCGCGCGTCGACCTTTTCAACGATGGTCAGGCATTGCTGGACCAGCCCGAGCTCGTCTCTCTTGCCCAATCGCAGCCAGGTCCAGCCATGTCAGCTCGAGCAGACTCTGCCGTCATTTCAAGTAATCAACAAGAGATTGAGATTCGGGGAAACGCCAAAATCAGTCGGCCCGCCCAGCAAAGGGAGCCCGCCCTTGAGGTGACAAGCCCATGGATTCGATTCGATCTGAATAAGCAGACCGCCCAGACAACAGCACCTGTTCGAGTGGTTCGCGGTGCATCGGTTCTAACCGGTGACGGGCTTATGCTCGATCAACGCGCAGAGACCTTGCGGGTCTTGTCCAACACCAAAATGATTCTTAAGCCTGAAAGCGAATGACTGTGGGTTGCTCATTAACAACGCCAATACGCCTGCTGCATTCGCTGCGCTCGCTCCATCGAGTAGCCGGTAAGAGCTATCTGGTCATCGTTGTTACCCTACTGAGCTCATCGGTTTACGCCACGGAGCCCCCAGCAACCAAGATCGATGCAGACGAACTGCGGCATGATGAACAGAGGCTCGTAACCGAGTTTCGAGGCAATGTGAGCCTCAACCGTGGGGCACTTAGCCTGCAGGGCGATGCGCTTGAGTTAGAGCAACTGCCCAACTCGGGCATGAAGGGCCGGGTGATTGGTCAACCCGCTCGGTTTCAACAAAAGCCCGCGAATAGCAATGAATCGGTCGAAGGTCAGGGCAAGACTATTCTCTATAACAGCCAGACTGAAATTGTTGTTATTGACGGGGAGGCTGTCCTGCGGCGGCTTCTCAATGGCCGGGTTATCGATACCGTCGCAGGTGACCGCCTGGTCTACGACCAGGTCACCCAGACCTATCGGGTTGAGTCAACGCCAGGTCAGCCACGCACCCGTATGACCCTTATGCCCCGCCCTGCCCAACCATCGCAGACGCCTGCACCCGTGCCTTCCACAAGCAACCCAACCAAGCCATGAGCCTTCAGGCGGGTCCTGGCGAAGTCTCTGTTCTTGATATTCAAAGCCTGCAAAAGGGCTATCAGGGCCGATCCGTCGTTCGCGATGTCTCGCTCACAGTGAAAACGGGGGAGGTCGTTGGGCTGCTTGGGCCAAATGGCGCGGGAAAGACCACCTGCTTTTACATGATTGTTGGGCTAGTGCCTGCCGATGGGGGGCGCATTGAGCTCGACGGCATGGACCTCACCCGACGGCCAATCCATCAAAGGGCGCAACATGGCCTTTCCTATCTGCCGCAGGAGGCCTCGATTTTTCGAAGGCTGTCGGTCGCAGACAACATTCGCGCCATTCTAGAGCTTCAGAAAACAACGACGGGTCAGCCCCTTAGCCAGACGGAAATCGATCGGCGTCTGCGCGAGCTGTTGAAAGAACTTCAAATTACAGGCATTGAACACAGCCTCGGGCAGTCGCTCTCCGGCGGAGAGCGCAGGCGCGTGGAGATCGCTCGCGCCTTGGCCACCGACCCCAAATTTATTTTGCTCGATGAGCCCTTTGCGGGCGTAGACCCAATTGCAGTTATCGAGATTCAACGAATTATTCGCTTTCTGAAAAGCAAGGGCATTGGAGTTTTAATTACGGACCATAATGTTCGCGAGACCCTCGGAATCTGCGATCATGCGACTATCCTTAATAACGGAGAAGTGCTTGCAAGCGGAACGCCAGCCGACATCGTTGACAATACGGAGGTTCGTCAGGTTTACCTTGGCGAGCACTTCAGAATGTAAGGATTGCCTGTCGGTATGAAGATTACCCTTACCACCAAGACAAGCCAGCAGCTCTCACTCACACCGCAGCTGCAGCAGGCCATTCGGCTGCTCACCCTCTCAAACCTTGAGCTGCGCCAAGAACTCGACGATTTCGTGCGCGACAACCCACTGCTCGAACTTGAAGACGTTGCGGATGCCCCGGTCTCGGAGGCCGAACCCGAAGGCGCCAATGAGTCAGCCGACAGCCGAGAGGAGGAGCTTGATAGCCTTGCCGACTGGAAGACCAAGCAGGCCGGTGACGGAGATGACGACGGCCGCGAGGACCAGGATCAGTCGACCGTTAGCCTAAACAGCCATCTGCGTGAACAGGCGGCCGGGCTGCAGCTTGAACCGAAAGACCGGCTTTGGCTTGAGATTCTCATTGAAGCCCTTGACGAGGATGGCTATCTGCGTGACGACCTTGAAGAGATTGCCGCGAGTTTTGAGTCCGTTTTTGTCGAGCACTTTGATGAGCCCTTGCTTGAGGAAGAGTACCTCGTCGGGCTGAGGCTTTTGCAGTCGCTTGAGCCCGCTGGCGTAGGGGCACGCAATCTTCAGGAATGCCTGCTGTTGCAGCTCGAGGCACTTCCTCACGCCGATGATCCCTTCGACACCCACGAATCGAGTGGCTCTGGCCAAGACATTATTTCAGCAAGTCACTATGGGCTGGCCAGGCGCCTTATTGAAGATCACATTGAAACCCTGGGTAACGCCAACCCCATTACCCTTGCCAAAACACTGGGCGAGGACAAGAACGACCTGATTGAGGCCTTGCGTCTTATTCGTAGCCTCAACCCCAGGCCCGCTGGGCTTTTTCGTGATCAGCATGCGGGCTACCTCATTCCAGACGTGGTGGTCTACAAAACCCGTAACGGGTTATGGCGGGCGCGACTGGCAAGCGGGGCCTTGCCAAAGCTCTCTATTAATAATGACTATGCCCAACTCATTAAGACCACCGGCGGGGAATCGTCGAACCTCTCTCAAAAGCTTCAAGAGGCTCGCTGGATGCTTAAAAATATTCAACAGCGGTCGGACACGATTCTAAGGGTCTCCCAGGCTATTGTTGAGGCGCAGCAAGCTTTCTTCGAAGACGGCCCCAAGGCCATGCGGCCCTTGGTCTTGCGTGATATTGCCGAGGAATGCGAGCTGCACGAGTCCACTGTGTCTCGAGTGACCAGTCAAAAGTTCATGTTGACGCCCCTTGGCTGCTTTGAACTCAAGTATTTCTTTGGAAGCCATGTCTCCACCGACGACGGAGGAACAGCCTCGGCGACGGCCCTTCGCGCTCAGATCGCCGACTGGATTAAGGGCGAAACACCCGGAAAGCCCCTATCCGACCAGGCCATCGCTGATCGATTTGCCGAGTCTGGGGTTGTGGTTGCCAGGCGCACCGTAGCGAAGTACCGTGAAGCCTTACGAATTCCAAGTGCTGCCCAACGTAGGCATCGCTAAGAAAGACGCACACGCTCAATAGATCAACAACAAGGGAGGCGCCGTATGAATGTCAACATCGTGGGTCATCACCTCGAGGTCACCAAGGCCATTGAAGGCTACGTCGAGCAAAAACTTAGTCGGGTCTGGCGACATTTTTCAAACGGTCAAGAGGCGAACGTCGTTCTTTCTGTTGATAAACGCGAACAAAAAGCCGAGATCACCGTCCATTTTCAGGGAAAAGACCTACACGCCGAGTCTAAGCATGACGACCTGTATGCCGCCATTGATCTCCTTGCAGACAAACTCGACCGTCAGGTGCTGCGCTATAAGGAACAGCATCAATCGGGTGGCCATCCCTCAAGGGTTGCCGCCAAGGGGCTTGACCAGATCTAGTTAAATCAGAGGTCATCCAAGGCATGCGTCAAGTAACCGCCCTGATCTCTCGGAAGAACCGGGGGTCTGGGTCGAGCCAAGCCCCTAATATTGCATCGCAGCATATTGAGGGGAGACTGGCTATAATTCCCGGCACATGTCTGTGCAAGGAGAGTTCCTCACATGAACCGTATCAGTCAGCTGCTTCTGGCCAACAGCGTTCTTATCGATGTGGAGGCCACCAGCAAAAAACGCGTCTTCGAACGAGCAGGTCTGCTTTTCGAGGAACGTCGAGGAATCGCAAGAGCCAAGGTCTTCGATTCCTTATTCGCTCGGGAGCGCCTAGGCTCGACGGGCCTTGGCGAGGGAATCGCCATTCCACACGGACGAATCAAAGGAATCGAAGAGGCCGTGGCGGCGGTTGTTCGGCTCGCCGAGCCGATTGCCTTCGACGCTCCCGATGGCAAGCCCGTCTCGCTTCTTATTTTCTTACTGGTGCCCGAGCAGGCCACTCAAGAGCATCTCGAGCTGCTCTCCGAAGTGGCAGAGATGGTCTCCGATGCGGATCTACGCGAGGCTTTGCTAGCAAGTCAGACATCGCAGATGCTCTACGACACCCTGGCCGCCTGGGGGCCAGCCGCAGCTCAGTAGTCCTGCGCAAAAAACGCCACTTCATTCATCGGCAAGCTGTTAAAGCGCAAAGGGTAATTCATGGCCCCTCTGGGCAGGGGCAGGCATGTTGAACATAGGACTTTTCTTCTCGGACTACCAGGAAGAACTCCAACTGCGTTGGGTCACCGGGCAATCCGGTGGCGATCGGCATATTTCAGGACAGAGCTTCGAGAGTGCCGACCTGGTCGGCCACTTAAACCTCATTCACCCCTATCGCATACAGGTTTTGGGCAGGCCCGAGGTGGAGTACTTCAACCGGCTTGACCCCCAGCGAAGGGCCTACCTCACCGCAGAGCTTCTAGCCGGCTGCCCGCCCGCCGTGGTGATGGCCGACGGCCTCGTACCGCCCTCTGCCCTTTTTGAGGCCTGTGATCGCGACCAGGTGCCTTTATTCCGAACGCCCTTGTCGGCAGCCCAGACCATCGAGCGGATGCGCATTTTGCTATCACGGGTGCTTGCCCCGAAAGCGTCGTTGCACGGGGTTTTTATGGATGTACTGGGTCTTGGAGTGCTCATCTCCGGCGAGTCGGGTCTTGGTAAAAGTGAGCTTGCACTCGAGCTGATTACCCGTGGCCATGGGCTGATTGCCGATGATGTGGTGGACTTTGCCCGCATTGCCCCTGATGCAGTCGAGGGCCGCTGCCCCGCCCTTTTGCAAAACATGCTTGAGGTGCGTGGCTTAGGGTTGCTGGATATTCAGGCTATTTTTGGCGAGACCAGTCTGCGACGAAAAATGCGGCTCAGGCTTATCGTGCAGCTTATTCGGCGCTCTGGTTTTAATGATTACGAGCGCCTGCCCCTCGAGGCCCTGACTGAAGAGGTGCTTGGCCTGCCCATCCGTAAGGTCGTTATTCCTGTTGCTGCAGGTCGTAACCTTGCTGTTCTTGTTGAGGCAGCGGTTCGTAATACTGTTTTACAGTTGCGAGGTATTGACACTATGAAGTCCTTTACCGAACGACAGCAGCGGGCCATGCAGGCCGAAGCCCAACAGGTCTCCTTTGAGTCAGGCTCCTAATGCAGCTTATTCTTGTGACCGGTATGTCGGGTTCTGGCAAATCGGTGGTTCTTAACGCGCTTGAAGATTCTGGCTATTTTTGTATTGACAACCTGCCCGTAGGCTTTATTGAACCCATTGCCGAGTCTTTGCAGGCGAGATCTTTCCCCCGACTGGCCATTGCCGCGGACACCCGTATGCG
>JAURCW010000172.1 GCA_030828265.1 Burkholderiales bacterium
ATGCGGCGCATACGGTTCACCCCTTGGCGGGTTACGGCCTCAACCTTGGCTTTCAAGACCTGCTCTGCTTCGATGCCTTCCTTTCACAACGCAGTAAGAGGTGCAGTCAAGGCCTTGGTGAGCCCGCGATGCTGGCCCGTTTTGCCGCCCAACGACACAAGAGCGTGCAACGGGTGCAATGGGGGCTTGATGGGCTCTGGAGGCTTATTCAGCCAGGCCCCAATTTTTTTGAAACCAGCCGTCAACTAGGGCTTCGTGCCATTCAAAGCGTGCAACCCTTGCGCCATCAACTCATTCAACTTGCCCTTCACGGAGCCTAATGCCATGCGTCGTCTTTTCCTTAGCCTTGCCCTTCTTATCAGTCTGTCCTTGGGTCTTCCTCAGGGCCAAGCCATTGCCCAGTCAAAGCAAAGTGGCGTGAGCGCTGGCGTACGCCAGGCTATTAGCCAGTCGGTTGAGCAATGGCTTGGCGGCCGGTTCAAGGTCACGGCCATTCGCGCCACACCTATGACAGGTCTCTACGAGGTACAAATTGGACAAGACCTTTTTTATGTCAACGAGAAGGCGAGCTTTGCCATTGTTGAGGGCCAGATGATTGAGCTTAAGTCGGGTAAGAACCTCACGGCAGCAAGGCTTGAAGAGATAAGTCGCATCGACTTCAACAGCCTTCCGCTTGACCTTGCCATGAAGACCGTTCTTGGCGATGGTGGAAAAGGCAAGCGCAACATCGCGGTCTTCGAAGACCCCTATTGCTCCTTCTGCCGCCGGTTTCGTACCACTTTAATGGACCTCGAGAATGTGACCATCTACACCTTCTTCTACCCCATTCTGCGGCCCGAGTCGGTCACGGTCTCGCGTAACGCCTGGTGTGCAAAAGATCGCCAGCAAGCCTGGGACGACTGGATGCTTTCGGGCAAAGAGCCAGCCGCAGTGCAGGAACCCTGCAACTATCCGCAAGACAAAATCATGGAGCTTGGCCGCGCGCTGAATGTTCAGGCCACGCCCACATCGTTTGTCAGTTCAGGAAAGCGGCTTCAGGGTGCGCTGGGCAAAGAAGCCATTGAGGCCTCGTTTAAGCCTTAAGAGGTGTGGCTGCCTTAAGCCTTTTATCCAGCCGATCAATGCCTTCGCGAAGGGTTCGAAGTCGGCTGGCCTGCTGACGCAACTCGACCTTGGAGACGAACGGCATGGCCTCGGGGTCCTGCGATGCCTGCATGTTTCTAGGTTTAAGGAAGTTCAAGAAACCGGGCAATTCGGGCTGCTGGCTTTTCAAGGTTTCAATAAGAGGCATCAGCCTTTGAGCAAGGGCAGCATCGCCTTCAATGCGTACGCCCTTTAGAGAAGGACCCGCTGCCTGGGCATCTTGCGCTGGAGCACCGAAAGGCAAAAAAGAGGTGGCAAACTGGGCGATACCCGTTGAAGCCGCCTCCACAAAAAACCCGGGCCCAAGATGAATGGTGACTTCGGGCTCCTGATTCAAGGAGGCGTCAAGACTTAGCGAGTGCAAGAGGCCGTCAGCCTCGAAGGCCGTAAAAGCCCGTATCCGATTGGCATCAAGGCCAATTGGGTCGACTACGAAACAAAGCCTACGTCCTGCTAAAAATCGACAGGCTTCATGCAGCTCGGGCCGGGCCTCAATCACGGAATTCACCCAGCCCATAAAGCTTGAGCGGCCGTAGGCCGCCCATTCGGGGTTGAAAAAACCCTGCCGCGCCATGCAGGCTAGTGGGAACTGCCCTGCTGAGTAATGCCCGCGAGCAGCCAGCCTGAAGCCCCATCGGTGCGCTTCTGAAGAAGCCAGACCTCATCAAAGCCATTGGCTGTTCCGTCAGACTCTTCGCGTACGAGGCCGTAGAAACGAATATAGGCCTCTTCCACCTCAGCACCCTCGTCATCCTGGGCAGACTCAAGGCCCAGCCATTCCAGGTCAAGCTGCACGACCGACGTTTGATTGGGCGCATCACCACGCTCGTCAAGCTGGCGCCGAATTTCAAGGGCCATGGCCGGCGTGCAGAAGGATTCGATCTGGCCAAGGTCGCCCGAGTCCCAAAAACGTTGCATGGCCATAAACTGCTGGCGGGCCACATGAAGGAAGGTCTCAATGTCGTCCTGCGAAATGGTTTGGGCAGCTGTGGAGGCGGGCTCCTCAAAAACAGCGTTAGGCGCCTGAACCCCAGCGGAGCGATCGAAATCTTGTGCGGAAGAAGGCCTTGAATCAGCCTCGGGCTGTGAGGGCCACTGACCGCCCGAGATCTGACCGCCGCCAAATCCGGCAGAAGACCTAGCCATGGCAGGCTCGGGCATGCCCGAGCCCGATCGTCCACGGCTCATGATGAGCCGAACGATGAACATGGCAGCAACCACAAAAAGAACAATGAGAAGAAGGCTCATTAGCTCTTCGCCTAGGCCAAGGTGAGAAGCCAAGGCCGCAAGGCCGAGGCCTGCAGCGATGCCAACCAAGGGGCCCATCCAGCTGCTGCGGGTTGCGGCACCTGCAGCGGCAGCTGTGCCTGCTGCGCCTGCTGCAGGCGCGGCGGCAGCCTGACCGGCTGGCGCATTACCGGGGGTCTGGGCTGCGTTGGGCTTTGCGGGCGTTGCTGCCGATGGGGCGGCTGGTGCGGCAGGAGGTGCTGCTTTTTTCATGGGAGCCGATTTTCCAATGGACATCCCACCGCCAAATTTCTTCGCTTCAACTTGCGAGGCGGGCAGAAGGGAAAGTGAAACCACAGTAAGCAGCCCCGTAAGCAAGGCAGCCCCTTTTTGAGCAACAGCCCGTGAGGTCATTAAAGCTTCCAGCATTTCAATCTCCTATATGGTTTTAACACCCTGGTGAATCGCTACAACACCGGCAGACATCTGTTGGAACCGAACCACGCCAAACCCAGCCTGACGCATGAGCTCGGCCAGCTCTTCGGGGCCTGGATGCATGCGAATCGACTCGGCCAAATACCGGTAACTTTCCGCATCACCTGTGACCCAACGGCCGATACTCGGTATGACTTTGAACGAATAATGGTCGTAAAGTTTCTCAAACGGGGGCAAAACCTTTGAGAACTCAAGAATTAGGCACTTTCCACCCGGCCGAAG
>JAURCW010000076.1 GCA_030828265.1 Burkholderiales bacterium
CTCCTATCGTTTTTGATAAAACCGGGGGGCAGTGTTTCACGTGAAACCCCCAGACCACCCCTCCGTTTATTTGTTTCACGTGAAACAAGTCTCGTGGCTGGCTGTAAACCGGTAAGATTCGCATTGTATTTGAATTAGAAGCAAACCCCAACGACAGAGCCTCGAAAGCGGAATTCTTGACTGAGACCTCACGAGTTATAGCCCTAACCATGGGTGACCCCTCGGGCATTGGACCCGAGCTCTGCATCAAAGCATTGCGGCAAGCCCTTGTAGGCTCAACAAAAACAAAACTTAAGCTCTTTGGGGACCTGTCACACCTCCAAGAGGTGAATGCCCTTCTCGGCATGCCGGTGACCCACGCCCACCTGGCCGAAATCACCGAGGACACAGGACCGTTGGGCCCCTACCCCGCCGGAACAGTCGCCCCCAACTCTGGGGAATCCGCCTATCGGGCAATCACCGGGGCAGCACGGGCCTGCCTTTCCGGTCGGGCTCATGCCATGGTCACCGCGCCCATTCACAAGGAGGCGTTGAATCTAGCCGGTTATAAATGGCCAGGACATACCGAGCTACTTGCCCACTTGGCTTGCCCCGGCTCACCGCCGCCCGTAAGAATGCTACTGATCAACCATGAACTGCGGGTGCTCTTACACACCATTCATATTCCGCTCAAAGACGTACCGTCTCGCATCACCCCGCATGACTTGCTCGAGACCATTGAAATCGCCCACCACTGCGGGCACCAGTACGGCCAACCCAGTCCAAAAATCGCTGTAGCAGGCCTCAACCCTCATGCATCCGAGGGCGGGAACATTGGTGACGAAGACATCCGAGTGGTTGCACCAGCCATTAAAGCCGCGCAAGACCGTGGCATTCATGTAACCGGCCCATGGCCGGGCGACACAATTTTTATGCGCGCACGCATGAGTCCCGACGATATTCATCTCGTTATCGCCCTCTACCACGACCAAGGCCTCATACCCATCAAATACCTCGGCATTGACCACGGCGTGAACATTACCCTGGGGCTGCCCTTTGTCCGAACAAGTGTGGATCACGGTACAGCCTTCGACATCGCCCATCAATGGCAAGCAAGCCCAGCATCTCTACTCGAGGCCATTGATCAAGCGAGGGCCATGGCTCAAGCCCTACCCGCCCAAACCCCTCTATCCTTATAGAAAACGTCCCGTGCCGCGAAACGAAACTCAAGCCCTACCCCGCCTCGCTATTCTTACCACTGGAGGTACCTTTGAAAAACGTTACTTGGAATCCGTAGGAGGCCTTGGTTTTGTTGATACTTGCCTTGGCGTCCTTACAACTCATGCCCGGCTTGCCTACCGTCCCCGCATCGAAGAGGTCCTGCTTCTCGACAGCCTAGACATGAGCGATAAGGAACGCAATCTCATTCTGAAACGCGTGGTCAAAGCAAAAGAAAACCATCTGGTCATTGTTCACGGGACCGACACTATGACCCTCACGGCCCGTACGCTTCAAGACGGCCTTGGTAAAGATACGAAAAAAACGGTTGTGTTTACCGGAGCCATGGTCCCCGTGGCTCATCAAAACTCCGACGGGGTTTTTAATCTTGGCCTTGCCGTTGCGGCCTGCCAAGTTGCTGCGCCAGGGGTCTACATCGCGATGTCAGGTAGGGTCTACAAAGCAGACCAAGTCGAAAAGAACTATAGGAAAAAACTCTTCCTACCCTCTAAACGTTGAACGGCCGCATAGACTCGCTTTTACTACTTCCCTATACAGAAGCGGCTAAAAATGTCGCCTAACAGATCATCGCTGGTCCGCCGACCCAGAATCTCACCAAGCTCGTCTTGCGCAAGTCGAAGGTGTTCTGCCAAAAGCTCCAAGGAATCGAGCCGAAGATATGTCTGCGCCTCCGTAAGCTGACCCCGTGCACGAAGCAATGCCTCAAGATGCCGTTGTCGAGCTGAGAAAAGACTCGCCCCTTCAGCCTGATCCTTCGTGGCAAAAGAAATAATAGCCTGTGTCAAGGCATCGAGCCCCTGCCCCGTTCGAGCAGAAACACAAAAACAAGGGACTTGCTGCACCTTTGGGTTCAGCGAGAAATCAGGCTTTAAGTCCCATTTATTCACCACTCGCCAAACCTCGGTACCTTCAGCAGCATTTTGCTGACACTCTTTAAACAAGCCCTTGTTATCTCCTAGGGTTTGAATATCCTCAACAAAAAGAACGAGATCTGCCGTTTTTAACGACTGCCAACTTCGTTCAATGCCAAGCTGCTCAACATGCTCCGCAGATGCTCGAAGCCCAGCTGTATCGGTTAAAAGAAAATGGACACCCTGGACGGACAGCTCTTCTGTAAGTCGATCTCTCGTGGTCCCCGGCTGGTCCGAAACAATCGCCACTTCGTCCTGGCTTAAAGCGTTCATGAGTGAGGACTTGCCCGCGTTTGGGCTTCCCAAGAGAACAACTCGGCAGCCCTCTTTTAACCGCAATCCGGACTCAACGCTACGAAGAACGTCATCAACGCCTCGAAAAACAGACTCCATTCGCTGCGCCAGGCTCTGCTCAAGCTCGAGGCCATCAATGTCCTCATCAGAAAAGTCCAAATGGGCCTCCACGAGCACACGAAAATCGACAAGCTGAGCCTGAAGATGATGAATTGTTTCGCTGAAAAGACCCGCTAAAGACCGGACAGCGGCCTTAAGGCTTCTCGACGACTGAGATTCAATAATGTCCGCCACGGCCTCGGCCTGAACAAGATCGAGGCGATCATTAAGAAATGCTCTTTGCGTAAACTCACCCGCATAAGCAAGCCTGATGGGATGTGTCGGGCTGGACGCGTCAAGACAGGCTTGAAGCAAGGCACGAGGGGCAGCACGCCCCCCGTGACCCTGAAGCTCAAGGCTGTCTTCTCCTGTAAATGATCGCGGCCCACGGAAAAAAAGGGCGAGCCCCTCATCAAGAGGCTCCCCTTTTATTGACCGAAAGACTGAAAAAACTGCCCGGCGATCAGGCAAGCGCCTACCCGTTAACTTCTCTCCAAGCCAGTAGGCCGAGGGCCCCGAAACCCTCACGATACCGATTGCTCCCTGACAATCCCCCGTTGCAATTGCAACGATGGTGTCTTTAGGCGGCATTAAACCTCTTTGTAATCACCCATTGCTGAGCAATCGAAACAAGATTGTTCACAAGCCAATAAAGCACCAAGCCCGCCGGGAAGAAGAAAAAGAATACTGAGAAAATAAGTGGCATGAACATCATCACCTTCGCCTGCACTGGGTCTGGCGGGGGCGGGTTCAGCTTAGTCTGAATGAACATCGTAATCGCCATCACGATAGGCAAAATATAAAAAGGATCCGGATGCGAGAGGTCGTCAATCCAGAGAATCCACGGTGCATTGCGCATCTCTACGCTTGCGAGCAAGACCCAATACAGCGCAATAAACACAGGGATCTGGATAAGAATAGGTAGACAGCCCCCCAAAGGATTGATCTTTTCATTCTTATACAACTCCATCATGGCCTGGTTCATCTTGGCCTTGTCGTTGATATAGCGCTCACGAATCTGTACGAGGCGTGGGGATACAGCCTTCATCTTGGCCATTGATCGATAGCTTGCCGCGGAAAGCGGGTAGAAAATTAGTTTAATAATTAGGGTGAGTAGAACAATGGCCCAGCCCCAGTTGTTCACCAGTTTGTGCAGTTGCTCCAACAACCAATAAATGGGCTTGGCTAAAAACGTTAGCCAGCCATAATCCACTACCAGATCAAGGCCGGGGGCAAGCGCTTCAAGCACGCGTTGCTCTTGAGGCCCCACATACAAAACAGCCTCATGGGTCTGTTGGGCGCCCGGAGCAATGGTTTGAATAGGCTGAATCATCCCCACTGCAAAAAGGCCCTCACCTACCTTGCGCGAAAAGAACTCTCGAACTCGATCGTTACCCAGCACCCAAGCCGACACAAAGTAATGCTGAATGAACCCTACCCAACCGTCCGAGGCCGTTTTGACATGCGACTGATTGTTTTTTTCAATCTCTGAAAAACTAACCTTTTGAAACTTCCCCTGATCTGTGTAAAGCGCTGGGCCTGTATAGGTCATATAAAACGAACTCTCTCCCGGCGGTGGGCGATCGTTTCTTAAAAGCTGGTAGTAAATGGACGGCGTAATGGCATCGGCACCTGTATTCACAATGATGTGCTCAACCCTTACCTGATGCCCTGATTCACCAAGTGATATCGATTTAAGTAACTTCACACCACCCGATTCGGCCACAAGCCGAAGCTCTCGCTCAGGGTTTTGACCCCCCTGCAACGGGAGGCGCTCGAAAAGAATAGTGTGATTCGGAGGACTAACGCCACCAGGCGTCGCAAAGACAAGCCCTGTCTGAGCCTCGTAACGAGAATCAACGCCGTCATCAAAAAGACGTACAAACCCCCCTGAATAATCGTCCGACTGCTGAGATAGAAGGGTGGCCTTCACTATGCGCCCGCCGGACGAATCAATAACAAGCTCAAGATCCCGATTTTTAATAACAATACGATCGCCAGCCGAAAGCGTCGACATTGCTGTAATAGAGGCATCGGTTGGAGCAAGCGCCTGTTCTGGCTTGAGCGAGGGCTGTGGAATTGTGGCGTCGGCCTCCGAGCGAGTTGCTGAATCACTACCAGCTGCCGGTGGAACACCTGTTGGGGACTGAACGGAGGAACCCGCAGCCTCATCTGCCTGTCCCGTCGTGGACTGCCTCATCCAGGCGTCCCACAGCAAAAACAACGAAACCATAAAGACAATTAACAAAATTGAGCGGCGCGTATCCATAGCCAGATTAACCCTTGATAACTTGTGCAGGAAATGCCTCGGGAACTGGGTCATAGCCAGACCCCCCCCCAGGACGACATCGACACAGACGAAAAGCTGTTAGACGAGTCGCTGTAAAAAGACTGTGCCTTTGATAAGACTCAATGGCGTAATCTGAACAGGACGGAAAAAAACGACAACGGGGTCCGATAACGAGCCGAATCGACAACTGGTAGCCTCGAATGAGAAAGCAAATAAGTCGATTCATCATGAGACTACTGAACCACCCTCTCGTAAGAAAACCAATGCTCTTAACTCTCGGTAAGCCTTCTTCTTGGTATCAAAACCAATGGCAGGAAGCTTGTGGGTTACACGAAGGAGGTACGCACCCCCGGTTACCTTGTTCTGACAACTGGCTTGACGCAACATTTCATTGAACCAACGCCGAATAAGGTTTCTGTCAACAGACCGCTTTACGAGACGTTTAGGAATAATAAAACCAACAAAAACTGAACCAGGTTCTGTTTCTTTAAAGTGAAGACTTGCCCACGTTGACCGTCGAATAGGTCTTATCTCAAGAAGTCCTTTAAAACCCGGGCCCTTTGAAAGCGGTAACAGCAATAGCCCCAAAACCTGTCAAAAGCTTAGACTGCTAAACGATGCCGACCTTTAGCTCGCCGTGATCGGATCACCGCACGACCACCGCGTGTTTTCATTCGAACTAAAAATCCGTGCGTTCGTTTACGACGAACGACGGATGGCTGATATGTACGCTTCATGAGAAGGACTCCTATCTTAATAAGAAAAGCCCTCTATCTTAGCACTCAAGGGGCTTTCAATCAAAAGCTCCTTGCGTGTAAGTAAGCGCAAACATGTGGATAACTATCCCTTCCGAGTTACACTTTAGAGATGCCTATTAGCACCCTTCCCCTTACCCCCAATTTGGCTAATTCAAGCGATCTCAACCTTGCTGCGAATAAGTACTGGCAAGCGTTTAAGGAAGAATCAAAGGCAACGACAGCGCCCCTTCAATTTGCGACCTGGATACAACCACTCGAGTTTCGAGCACTTGAAAAACTTGATGTAAGTAAATACAAACTTATAATTGAGGCGCCTAACCGTTTCAAACTATCGTGGGCCATCGAAAACCTTTTGCCGGCACTCGAAGACTGGTGGGCGGCCAACACATCCATTACTGCATACATTGAGATCAACCTACCCATCTCAGAGCAGATTGCAACATCAACGCAGCCTGTTGCCCATCCCTTGAATCTTCCCAACAATGAACATCTGCCCGAATCACGTTCTATTGAGCTATCCGAACAACCCCGCCCTTTAGCTGA
>JAURCW010000008.1 GCA_030828265.1 Burkholderiales bacterium
AGAGTAACTCGTAGAGCTCGAAGAGTGCATGCAGGCATGATTCGTGTTCGAACTGCGAATGCTTTTCTGAAAAATAACGAATGCGTAGAGTCATGCAATCGACCCGCATCAGAATACGAATGCGTTCGTTGCAAGGAAATTCAAAAATACGATCACCGCCGTTCACGGCATCGTCCAGACAACCTGAAGCCTCGCTGGCCTGCAAAGGGGTCGTGTCGGTGGGTAAACCAGGTGAATCGGACATAAGCTTCATTATGGCCGATCAGCCATTGGTTTGCTTCGGGCAGAGCTTATTGGGTGCGCCTCTCGTGCGTCACGCACAAGGTCGGAATGCAGGGCTCTCACCCGATCGATCAGATCGGCCTCATCGGAATGGTTGTGGATGACATGGTCAGCCATTGCAAGCCTTCGCTTACGACTTGCCTGGGCGTCAAGTATTCCATCCAGGGTGGTCTCGTTCATGGGTGTTCGCTTCAATACCCTCGCTCTCTGCTGGTCCTCATCGACATCAACCACCACAACCCGCCAGACCCACTCAGGCCTTGGCCTGTCGCCATAGGTCTCTGCCCATAAAGGGACGACATAAAGGCAATAAGGCCCGATGGCCCGATCAAGTTGCTGCCGGGCCTCTCGCTGAACCATCGGATGAAGGAGAGCCTCAAGGCGTTTGCGGAGATCCGGGTCGGCAAAGACCCGTTGACGAACCTTGGCTCGGTCAAGACCAGCGGCATGCGAAACAAGGTTTTCTCCGAGGAGTTCCTTAAGCGGAGCAAGCGCCTCCCCTTCTGGTCCAGTGAGGTTATGGACGATGCCATCGGCATCCACCACCGAAACACCAAGGCCTTCCAAAAAACCGGCCACCGTTGATTTTCCTGACCCAATGCCACCAGTCAGGACAACCACCGGGCAGGCCTGATCAGCATTCATAGGCCCGCGGGGCCTGTCATTGGGGTAAACGGTGCAACCGCCATCGCGGCCAGGCAAAGTGCGGGCCCGAAGGGAAGTGCGGTGGATAACCGCCAGCCCCTTCGCAAAAAACCCCAGATGGCAAGCGCCAACATACCAAGACTGGCGAAGACCAGGACAAAGGCAAGACTTGAAAAACCTAGCCAACAACCGATAGCCGCAATAAGGGCGAAGTCTCCTCGTCCCATACTTGGTTCTATGGAGGTCGTCGCGGGCAGTCGTGAGCGACGGCGTCGGTCGGTTAATTTTGCCAAGGCCCAGGGCAGTAAATAGCCTGTAAGCCCCCCCGCCAGAGCCTCGGTCAGACTCACAGTAAGCTCGGCTGCTGCCAGACAAAGACCAAGAATAACCAGCCCTAGGGTGAGTCGATCGGGGAGCAGGCGACTTCGAAGGTCCACCATGGCCGCAAGGCTTAGCAGTCCCGTAAATAGCCCCATGGCCAGGGCCTGGGCGAGGCCCAACTGGTGGCCGAAAATGACAAAAAAGCCAAAATAGGCGCAAAGGCCCAAAAGCCGCCATAAGCCGGGGCCTGCCAGAACAAGCTGCGCCCGTCGCAGCCCAAGCCAGTGCTGCATTTCGTCTCGCACAAACCAGCGGCCTGCCTCAAAGCTCAGCAGGCAGACGAGCCCGCTCGCAAGTGCATGGAGCAACAAGAGCGTTGTGGGGGGTAAAGCCTCAGGGCTCATGGGGCCTGATCGTTCCTTTCGGCCGCGGGCGGACCATCGATTTCCTCCTCCTCCGACGGCTCTTTGTTTGGATCGACCAGGGGCCGAAGGATTTTGACCCGTCGAATCACCCGGCCTTGAACCTGCAAGATTTCAAGTGGCACATTGCCCACCTTGAGACTGACATTGGCCTCAGGAATATCTTGAAGAGCCTCCAAAATCAGCCCGTTCAAGGTCTTGGCTGAATCCAGGGGAAGGGAGAGTCCAAGGCCTCGATTAAGCTCTCGCAGACTGCTCATGCCGTCCACCACGGCGGTGCCATCCTCGTCCCAATGAAGGGCCCGACGAACCCGAGGCCCCTGGGTGGAGAACTCGCCCACGAGCTCCTCAACAATGTCTTGCAAGGTTACCAAGCCCTCAACCTCGCCGTACTCGTCAACCACAAGGGCGAGCCGCTGACGGTTGCCCTGAAAAAACTGCATCTGGGTGTAAAGCTGGGTTCCGCTTGGCACGAAGTAGGCCGGCTGCACCGCCTGTTCAATCATTTCTTTGCGAAAACCACCCTCCTTGGTGACGAGTGCAAGGGCTTTACGAACATGCAAAATACCGATGACCTGATTGAGCTCACCCCGGTAGACGGGAAGCTTGTTGTGAAAACAGGTTGAGATCTGGTCAATAAGCGACGACTCGTCATCCTCAAGGTCAAGGGCCTCAATGCGCCCTCTCGGCACCATCACATCGTCGACGCGTAGGTCTTCAAGATCGAAAAGATTAAGAAGAATTTTTCGGTGCTGGCCTGGAATAAAGCCAGACGACTCCAGCACGGCCGAGCGCAGCTCCTCGGTGGTCAGCCCCGACGCCTTGTCGTTCTGAGACTTCAAACGAAAAACATTGAGTAAAAAACCCACAAGACCGTTGACCACAGCCACCAAGGGCCGAGCAACAACAACCAATGGAGCGAGCCCGAAGCTTGCCCCCATGGCAATGGTCTCGGGCCGATTGGCCGCTACCACCTTTGGAATAATTTCAGCAAAGACAATAAGCAGAGCCGCAGCAACGCCCGTTGCAATGGCGAGCACTTCGTCGTTATTGCCGAAGGCCTGGATCGCAAAGGCGGTAATTAGCGCCGTTAAGGCCGTGTTTACAATGTTGTTGCCAATAAGAATCGTGGCCAACAACTGATTGGTTTGGCTGAGAAGTTTTAAGACTTGCTTGGCGCTTCGCCTGCCTTTTCCTGCCAGATGCCGCATACGGTAGCGGTTGACGGCCATAAGGCTCGTCTCGGACATGGAGAAAAAGGCGGAGGCAAACAAAAGCCCGAGAAGGGCAAGGGCCTGGGCCCATAAGGGTAAGTCGCTCAAAGATTCCTAAAAATAGAATTGAGACAACTCAAGTTTAGCGCGGATGCTGGTCGGGGTGAGAGGATTCGAACCTCCGACTCCTGCGTCCCGAACGCAGTACTCTACCAGGCTGAGCTACACCCCGAGGCGTGGCTTTGGGCAGCTACGAGCTAAGACCGCCGCGAAACCACAAAACGGAGCAAGTCTAGCAGGGAAGTGCGGTAGACGGATTGTCCGATACCGGCAAGGGCCTGTTCCCCAAGGCTTGCCTCGCGCTCGGCTGCAGCCTGCGTGTAATTAAGAGCCCCCGTGGACTGAACGCGCTGAATAACCGCTGTAAGGTCGGCCTGCTCGGGCTCTTCGATGGCTCGCCGTACCAACTGCCGGTCGTCCTGGCCGCCTTTCTCGAGCAGAAAAATAAGAGGAAGCGTGGGCTTACCCTCACGAAGGTCATCGCCAAGCCTTTTTCCGAGGTCGTCCTCCGAGCCCGCATAGTCCAAGAGATCGTCGGTGAGCTGAAAGGCCGTGCCCAAATGCCTGCCATAGGCTGCAAAGGCCTCAATAACCCCGGCAGGTGCCCCATGAAAAACGGCGGGTAGGCAAGCGGCAGCCTCAAATAGTTTGGCAGTTTTGTAGCGAATGACCTGTAGGTAGCGGGCCTCATCGACCTCAGGGTTCTGGCAGTTCATTAACTGCAGCACCTCGCCCTCGGCAATGATGTTGGTGGCTTCTGCCAGGACAGCCATAACGGGCATGGAACCAATTTCCACCATCATTTGGAAGGCGCGGGAATACAAAAAATCTCCGACCAGAATGCTTGGAGCATTGCCAAAGATGGCATTGGCCGTCTCACGCGAGCGTCGCAGCCCGGACTCATCCACCACATCGTCGTGCAAAAGGGTGGCGGTGTGAATGAACTCGACAATAGCGGCGAGCTCTGCCATGGGTGCCTGATCCGCCGCAGAATTCTGCTCGCCCAAGGCCTTACTGCAAAGAAGAAGCAGGGCCGGGCGCATGCGCTTGCCCCCTGCTTCAATAATGTAGCGCGCCACCTGCTCGACCAGCACAACCTCGCTTGCCAGCCGCCGCTGAATCACAGCATCCACCTCTTGCATCCCGGGCCTAACCAGGGCGAGGGCCTGACCGTAGGCGTCGTTTACAGGGGCGGGTGAACTTAAGGACACCATTTCATTATGCCCGAGCACCTGCCTGGCCTCCGTTATGGGAGTGGGGCCCCTAACCTGAGGGCCTTGATCAAATGAGTAAAAAGAGCCATACTTTCGGGCTATTCTTTTTAATACCATTTTCAAGAAGCGAGAAGGCAATGAGTGCCGCAAATCAAATTGATGTTGCCTATGCGGTCGTGCGTACCGGAGGAAAACAATACCGAGTCTCGGTTGGACAGACCTTGAAGGTTGAATCTTTGGTGGCCGATGTAGGTAGCGAATTGGTTTTGTCTGAGGTTTTGGCCCTGGGCCATGGAGCACAGCTTGATATTGGCAGGCCCGTGCTTGAAGGTGCAAGCGTGAAGGCTCGCGTTGTCTCGCACGGCCGTGGCGACAAAATTCGTATTTTTAAGCATCGTCGGCGTAAGCACTACGCCAAGACGCAAGGCCATCGCCAGAACTACACTGAAATTGCTGTCGAATCGCTGGTTCGCCCCGACGGCAGCCAAATTTAAGGAGACTTAGTCAATGGCACAGAAAAAAGGTGGCGGCTCAACACGCAATGGCCGCGATTCAGAAGCCAAACGGCTTGGTGTGAAGCGTTTCGGTGGCGAAGTTATCAACGCAGGAAGCATCATCGTGCGCCAGCGGGGCACAAAGTTTCATGCCGGCGAGAATGTTGGCATGGGCAAGGACCATACCTTGTTTGCCTTGGTTAACGGCCGTGTGCAGTTCTCGGTCAACGGCCCTTTACAAAAATCCACTGTTTCCATTATTCAGTCTGAGGCCTAGTTAGGCGCAACCTCGCGCCTAACTCGCGCCAGGTTGTTCGCAGGTCAGTGGCTTACAGGGGTTCCATTCATCCACCCATAGAGCCCTGCTCATGAAATTCATCGACGAGGCCTTTGTAGAGCTCCACGCCGGCAAAGGCGGCAATGGCGTGGCTGCGTTTCGTCGCGAGAAGTTCATTCCCAAAGGGGGCCCGAGCGGTGGGGACGGTGGCAAGGGCGGGTCCATCTGGGCCATTGCCGATGAGAACGTCAATACCCTTATTCACTTCCGTTATGCCCGAATCCATCGTGCCCGCAATGGCGAACAAGGCCAGGGCTCTGATCGGTACGGCGCAGGCGCATCTGACATTGAATTAAAAATGCCAGTGGGCACCATGGTCTTTGACGCCGAGACCGACGATCTTCTCTTTGACCTCTCTGTTCATGGAGAACGCGTCTTACTTGCTAAGGGTGGTGATGGGGGCCTTGGGAACCTGCATTTCAAATCAAGTACAAACCGAGCACCGCGACAATGCACGCCAGGCTGGCCAGGCGAGTCTCGTCGACTCAGGCTGGAGCTGAAACTTCTTGCCGATGTGGGGCTGCTCGGCCTGCCCAATGCGGGCAAATCCACGCTTATTGCCGCGGCGTCCAATGCCAGGCCGAAGGTGGCAGATTACCCGTTCACAACGCTTGCGCCTCAGCTTGGCGTGGTCGAGACCAGCCTCGAAAAGAGCTTTGTGATGGCTGACATTCCAGGTCTTATTGAAGGTGCAGCCCAGGGAGCGGGCCTTGGGCATCAGTTTCTTCGACATCTTCAGCGCACCCGGCTTATTCTTCATCTGGTGGACATGACCGGAGTCGGCCTAGAGCTCGAATCGCAGAGCACCACCAAGACGTCCAAGACCGAAAAGACCGAGGATGAGCGCCTGGGGCTTGCACTTGCTCGACAGGTTCAGCTTCTTACCCAAGAACTTTCAAGCTACGACGAGGCACTTTCAGCCAAGCCTTGCTGGCTTGTGCTTAATAAGATTGACATGCTGACCCAGGCCGAGCGTCAGCAGCGTTGGAAGGTGATGAAGAAGAAGCTCGGATGGAAGGGCCCCGTCTTTGAAATCTCAGGCCTCACTCGAGAGGGTGTGAAGCCACTTATGTTTGCGGTTCAAGACTGGCTGAGCGAGCAGGCGGCTGAGACGGCTGCCATTGCTGCAGCAGCGAGTGATGGCGCGGCCGCTGCCCGAGGCGAGGCGGCCTCGAGCGAGCCGTTGTAAGCCCCACCATGAGCCAGGATCAAGACCAAGACCAAGACCTTCGAAAAACGGCGGCAGAGTACTCTCTTCGTCCTGAGCAGGCCCGAGCCAAGCGCTGGGTGGTAAAGCTTGGTTCAAGCCTGGTGACAAACCAAGGGCGGGGCGTCGACAGGCAGGCCATCGAGGCTTTCGCCGCACAGGTGGCGGCATTGGCCTCCAAGGGCCATCAAATTGTAGTTGTCTCAAGTGGCGCCATTGCCGAGGGTATGAAGCGACTGGGCTGGTCGCAGCGTCCGCACGAAATTCATCAACTCCAGGCGGCGGCAGCCGTTGGCCAAATGGGCCTGGCCCAGGCCTACGAGGCGGGGTTCTTAAGCCATGGGCTGAAGACGGCCCAGGTTTTACTCACGCATGAGGACATGCGTGACCGAGGCCGGTACCTTAATGCACGCGCCACACTCATGACCTTGCTCGAACTTGGGGTGGTACCCGTGGTGAACGAGAACGACACCGTCACGACGTCGGAGATCAAGCTTGGTGACAACGACACCCTTGCCGCCTTAGTGACCAATCTTCTTGAGGCCGAGCTTCTGGTGATCTTGACTGATCAAAAAGGTCTCTATCAGACAGACCCCCGGCGCGATGCCAATGCCAAGTTCATTGATCGAGCTCGCGCCAACGACCCGACCTTGGTTGCCATGGCCGGTGGGGCCGGGTCGTTCATTGGAACCGGTGGGATGTCCACGAAGGTTTTGGCGGCCCAACGGGCGGCCCGAAGCGGAGCTCATACCGTGATTGCGGGCGGCCAAGAAACCAGTGTTCTTTTAGGACTCGCGAGCGGTGAGCCCCTTGGAACAATTCTTACCGCAGACATTCCTGTGCTGACAGCCCGCAAACAATGGATGGCGGATCAACTGCAGCTTAAAGGCAGGCTTGTACTTGATGATGGGGCGGTTGTTGTTCTGCTTGAAAAAGGGAAGTCTTTGCTACCGATTGGGGTGAAGGCCGTGGTGGGCAGCTTCGGCCGGGGTGATGTCGTACTTTGTGTGAATGCAGCAGGCCAAGAGGTGGCTCGGGGCCTTGTGAACTATTCCGACAGCGAGACCCGCCGCATTATGGGTAGGGCTTCGAGTCAGATCGAAGAACTGCTTGGTTTTGTTGAAGAACCCGAGCTCATACACCGAGACAATCTGGTGCTTACCTCTTCAGGGCTAAAAAGATAGGCGGCAAGCTCGTTGAGTGCGAGTCGGTAGACATCGCGTTTAAATTCAATCACCGAGCTTAGGGGCACAAAAAAGTCGTGCCAGACCCAGGCATCGAACTCGGGCCTCTCGGCGCCCGACTTCAATTGAATGTCAGTGTCCAGGCCCAGCATGCGAAGAAGAAACCAGATCTGCTTCTGACCTCGATAGTGGCCCCGCCACTCGCGACGAATCCACCGGTCGGGCACATCGTAATGCAGCCAGTCTTGGGTTCTTCCAATGAGCTCAACATGCTCAGGCCTTAAGCCCGTTTCTTCAAAGAGCTCTCGGTACATGGCCTGCTCGGGCTCCTCTCCCCGTTTGATGCCACCTTGAGGAAATTGCCAGGCCTGTTCGCGCACGCGCTTACCCCAAAAGACTTGGTTGTTGTCGTTCACGAGAATGATGCCAACGTTGGGGCGGTATCCGAATTCATCCAGCATAATGCTGACCATTATACGAACGCCTTTCTTCTCATCGCTCGAATTAGCCCATGCGCGCCACTGCCTACCATTTTCAAACCCTTAAAGAAGACCCCTCTGACGCAGAGGTGGCAAGCCACCGGCTAATGCTGCGCGCTGGTCTTATTCGAAGACTCGGCGCAGGTATCTACAACTACATGCCCTTAGGGCTTCGAGTCATTCGCAAGGTCGAGGCGATTATTCGTGAGGAAATGAATGCGGCGGGGGCGATCGAACTCTCTATGCCTGTGGTGCAACCGGCAGAGCTTTGGCAGGAGACAGGCCGTTGGGACAAGATGGGTGCCGAGCTTCTGCGGTTTCAAGACCGCCATGGCCGAGATTTTGTTGTTCAGCCCACCAGCGAAGAGGTGATTACCGATATCGCACGACAGGAACTAAAAAGCTGGAAGCAGCTGCCTAAAAACTTCTATCAGATTCAGACAAAGTTTCGCGATGAGCGCAGGCCTAGGTTTGGGGTGATGCGCGGACGCGAGTTCGTTATGAAAGACGCCTATTCCTTTGATAAGGATGTGGAATCGGCAGAGCGCAGCTACGACCGAATGTTTGCCTGCTACTGCAAGATCTTCGACAGACTCGGCCTTGGCTATCGTGCGGTCGCGGCCGATACCGGGGCCATCGGCGGCTCAAGGTCGCATGAGTTTCAGGTCATTGCCGAGACCGGCGAGGACGCCTTGGTTTACAGCACAGGGTCTGACTTTGCGGCAAACCTTGAACTTGCCGAAGCCATTAGCCTTTTGCCAAGTCGAGCAGCGCCCTCGCAGGCCATGCAGCGGGTCGCAACGCCCGGACTTGGACGTTGCGAGCAGGTGGCCAATCTTCTAGGCCTGGGCCTTGATCAAACGGTGAAGTCCATTGTTCTTGCAGTGGAGCCGGAGGTCCCCAAAGGTTCTGCGGCGAAGGTCAAGCTTTTCCTTTTATTAATTCGTGGCGACCATGAGCTTAACGAGGTGAAGGTGGGCAAGCTTGAGGGGCTCAATAAGGGCTTTCGCTTTGCCAGTACAAACGAGATTCTTGAAGGCTTTGGCTGCGAACCGGGCTACCTTGGCCCTGTGGGTATTGCTTCGGAGATCACGGTGATTGCCGATCGTACGGTTGCTCAGATGGCCAACTTTGTTGTCGGTGCGAATGCAAAAGACGCCCACCTTACGGGTGTGAACTGGGGACGCGACCTTGCGGAACCGGCGTTGGTTGCCGATATTCGCAATGTGGTGGAAGGCGACCCAAGCCCCGATGGCAAGGGCGAACTTCGAATTGAGCGGGGCATTGAAGTCGGTCATGTCTTCTACCTTGGCACCAAATACTCCGAGGCCATGAAGGCCACCATGCTCGATGAGACCGGTAAGCCGCGCCTCATGGAGATGGGCTGCTACGGCATTGGTGTGACACGTATTGTGGGTGCGGCCATCGAGCAGAACCATGACGAGCGCGGCATCATCTGGCCGGCGGCCCTAGCCCCCTTCACTGTTGTTATTTGTCCCTTAGGGGCCTCGAAGTCGCCCCTTGTCCGCCAGGCCGCTGAAAAAGCCTATTCAGAGCTTTTGCAGGCGGGCTTTGAGGTTTTATTTGATGACCGCGATGAGCGACCCGGTGCCATGTTTGCCGACTGGGAGCTTATTGGCATTCCAGTGCGCGTCACCATTGGCGAGCGATCGTTGAAAGAGGGCCGGCTTGAACTTCTCAAGCGTCGCGGCATGCAGGCCAGTGAGTGCGCCGAAGCGGAGTTGGTCGAGGCGGTTCGAGGTTTGTTAGCGGTTTAGTGGTTAAGTGGTCTAGCGTCGCAGTCCGCCCATGAGGCCGCCAAGGCCTCCCATGGACTTCATGCCGCCCATTCCTCCCATGGCTCGCATCATTTTGGCCATGCCGCCTTTTTGCATTTTTTTCATCATGTCCTGCATCTGCTCGAACTGCTTGAGCAGCCGGTTGATCTCTTGAACCTGCACGCCAGCGCCCGCGGCGATCCGTCTTTTCCGGCTTGCCTTGAGCAGCTCGGGATTGCGCCGCTCGCCGGGGGTCATGGAATTAATAATGCCCTCCATGCGCTGCACCGATTTGTCAGCAACCGACATGTTGGAGCCCTTGGCGGCCTGCTGCATCTGCGCCGGCAGCTTATCCATCAGTGAAGATAAGCCCCCCATGGAACGCATCTGGCCAATCTGAAGCTTGAAGTCTTCCAGGTCAAACTTTGCCCCCGACTTTAGCTTGGCGGCCATTTTCTCGGCGGACTTCATGTCAACGGATTTGGCGGCCTGCTCAACAAGGGCGAGAACATCGCCCATACCCAGAATGCGTTGGGCAAAGCGGTCGGCATCAAAGGCTTCAATGCCATCGATCTTCTCGGCATTGCCAACGAATCGTATGGGCTTGCCTGTAATGGCCCGCACCGATAGCACCGCCCCGCCCCGGGAATCGCCGTCCACCTTCGTGAGCATCACACCAGTCAGTGGCAGGGTCTGGCCAAAGGCCTCGGCCGTGCGCACGGCGTCTTGACCTTGCATGGCGTCAACGGTAAAGAGGGTCTCAATGGGTTTAACGGCCGCGTGAATGGCGGCGATTTCGGTCATCATGGCCTCGTCGATGGCAAGCCGGCCTGCCGTGTCGACCAGAAGCACGTCATGAAAATGACGCCTTGCGTAGTCAAGCGCCGCCTGTGCGATAGCCACCGGCTTGTCGGTGGCCTGACTTGGAAAAAATTCGGCGCCGGCCTGTTCGCTTACCAACCGCAGTTGTTCAATGGCTGCAGGTCGGTAGACGTCACAACTCACGGTGAGAACCTTCTTCTTATGCTGGCCCTTGAGGTACTTGGCAAGCTTACCGACGCTGGTGGTCTTTCCAGCGCCCTGCAGACCAGCCATTAGAACCACAGCAGGTGGCTGGCTTGCAAGGTTAAGCCCTGTAGGTGGAGCCGTCTCGCTGCCCGCCATAAGAGCAATGAGTTCTTTGTGGACAACCCCCACCAAAGCCTGGCCCGGGCTAAGGCTACTAAGCACCTCTTGGCCCAGCGCTTTTTCTTTGACCTGGGCAATAAATGACTTCACCACAGGCAAGGCCACGTCGGCATCAAGCAGCGCGAGTCGAATCTCGCGAAGCATCTCCTGGGTATTGGACTCGGTAAGGCGAGCCTCGCCCTTCATGGTCTTTACGATCCGCGAGAGGCGGTCGGTGAGGTTCTCTAGCATGGCGAGTCTTTCTTTTCCTGTGGCTCGAATCAGGGCGAGCCCTGAGATAAACTGAAGACGACTATGACTCCCTTATTGTATGAGTGGACAGCGCCACTCGCTCTTCTTCTTTACCTTCTTCTTTTTGTGCTGACGGCCAAGGCAGCGGCTGTCCCATTGCAAAGGGCGCTGCTTTTTGTGGCCCTCGTGAGTCATGGCGCCACCGTCTTGCCAGCATGGTTTGCAGGTCAAGACTTCCAGTTTGGCTTTGCCAACTCGGTCTCCTGGACACTCTGGCTCATGGTTCTTCTTGTCTGGCTCGAGTCTTGGTTTCAGCGACTACCGAAGGCCACAGCAGGTATCTACCCCTTCGCTGCAGTGGCCGTCTTGCTCCCTATGGCCTTTCCAGGAACGGTGCGCATTGCCGAGCTCTCCACCTTGTTCCGTGTCCACATTCTGTTGGCTATGCTTGCCTACGGCGCTTTCACGGTCTCTGCTGCGCAGGCGGTTCTGATGTCGTGGCTTGAGCGTTCGCTTCATCGAGGAGGACGCGCATCCCGTTGGCTTGATGACCTGCCCTCCTTGCTTGACCTCGACGCAGCCCTGCAGAGGTCGATGGCGGCTGGGCTCGTATTGGTCTCGCTTACGCTTGCGACGGGCGTCTGGGTTAACTTCACGCTGGGCTATGGCGCCTTGCGGGCCGACCATAAAACAATCTTCACCCTACTCACATGGTTCATGGTGGTCGGTTTTTTTCTTGGGCGTTGGCGCTGGGGCTGGCGCGGCCGGGTGGCTGCGCGTTTTGCACTCACAGGCTTTGGTCTTTTGCTTCTCGCCTACGTGGGCAGTCGTTTTGTGGTTGAAGTTCTTATTCATCCTCCCGCCTAAACCCTTTACGGATAGCTATAGCCATGGGTATTGTGACGCGCATCTTACTTATTGCCGCCATCGCGTTGCTGGCTTTTTTCTGGATTAGAAAAATGCTGCGCTCGGGGAATAACTTGGAAAAAAAACCGGAGGACGCCGCGCCACCTGAACAGATGGGGGAGCGGCCGCAAGACCTCATTGCCTGCGATCATTGTGGCTTGCACCTGCCTCGGGCCGATGCCTGCTTCAAACAGGGCGGAGCCTATTGCTCGCAAGAACATGCCGATGCCAATTCCAACTCAGACACCAAGGACTAGGCCCGTGCTATGGATGCCCCAAGCCGCCTAAGCGCTTCGGGATGGCTGATTGAATTGCCTGGGCATGGCCCATGCGTCTGGTCGCCAAGTCCAAACCACAACGAGCGCCCACAGGCTACAGCCATTCGGCTTGCCGTTATTCATGGAATAAGCCTACCGGCCGGTGTCTTTGGTGGAACGGCGATCGACGATTTATTTCTGAATCGCCTCGGGGCCTTGGCTCCGGTCGAACTCCAGAGCCTTATTGGTCTGCGGGTTTCCAGTCACTTTCTCATTACACGACGCTCAGGCCTTCTGCAGTATGTGGCGGTGGGGCGCCGTGCCTGGCATGCGGGGCAGTCGGTCTTTGAAGGCGAAAACGATTGCAATGATTTTTCGATCGGTATTGAGCTTGAGGGAACCGATGATCAGCCCTATGAGCCCCAACAAATGCAACTGCTCGCCGTGTTGCTCTCGGAGTTATCCCGGCATATCCCCAGCTTATCCACAGTGACGGGGCACTCCACCATTGCACCAGGCCGAAAAACCGACCCAGGGCCCTGTTTTGACTGGTCGTTCTTAGCCCTCGAACTTAAGCGTCTGCGCCCGACATTGCGCTGTCGGTCTTAGCCCACAAAAAGCTGTCCTGGACGATCGAAGTCTGGCGGGAATTGACGGGCAGGACGGGCTCTCAACAGGCGCTATACCGAGGAAAATTTTTTTTTTTCATAAGGGGCCTTGCCTTCAGAAGCATTCAAGGATTTTCTAGGGATTTTCCTAATCTGTAAGCTTGCTCTGAGAGGCCATCCACTACTACACTTAGTACATATGACGGCTTGTCTGTACTACCGGTAGTGTGTTGGGGGGACCCGGGCGCTCAGTACAACACAAAGCCGTTTTGTCATTGTCAAGGCAGTCAGAGTGTCATTTTTCTGACAGCCTCTCGTTTTAAATTTCCCGCCTTAAGGAGAAAAGAGCCATGCAACGGGCCGCCCAATCCACCGAGACCAGTCAGACAAGTCCCGGTCCTTTTTCCAGCCTAACCGGTTCCAGTGGCGAGCCACGCGAGCAGGGTATGTCCACCCATGCCAGCCCGAGCGACATCAAAGTCATTCGTCGTAATGGCGCCGTCGTCTCGTTTGAGGCCCCCAAAATTTCGGTCGCCCTAACCAAGGCCTTTCTTGCGGTGCAAGGGGGCCAGGGTGCTGCCAGTGCAAGGGTTCGCGAGGTCACCGAGGCGCTTACGTCCCAGGTTGTCGCAGCACTCTTGCGTCGACTGCCCGCCGGGGGCACGGTTCATATTGAAGACATTCAAGACCAGGTCGAGCTTGCCCTAATGCGTTCCGGTGAGCATGAAATCGCCCGCGCCTATGTGCTGTACAGGGAAAGACGCTCCCAAGAGCGAGCAAGCAAGACCAAGCAGGAGATTGCCGAGCACAGCCTCACCATGCTGGTTGATGGCCGGTCCGTACCGCTTGACCAGGCCTGGCTTGAGGGCATGATCGCAGACGCCTGCCTTGGTCTTGACGATCAAGTTAGTGCTCAGCAGGTTCTGGCCGACACACTGAAAAACATTTACGACGGTGTGCCCATCGATGAAATTGAAAAGTCCGCCATTTTGGCGGCGCGCGCTCTAACCGAAAAGGACCCCGCCTATGCAAAAGTCAGTGCCCGTCTGTTATTGCACACCATTCGCAAGGAAATCCTGGGGGCAGAGATCCCGCAGACCGAGATGGCGGCTCGTTACGTTGAGTACTTCCCCCGCTACATCAAGAAGGGCATTGAGATCGGTCTATTAAACGAGGACTTGGCTCGTTTTGATCTCAAGCGTATGGCTCAGGCCATCGTGGCCGATCGCGACCTGCAGTTCGATTACCTCGGCCTGCAGACCCTTTACGACCGCTACTTTCTTATTGACCGCAACGACACCTTCTCGGGTGAGGGTCGACGTATTGAAATGCCCCAGGCTTTCTTTATGCGTGTGGCCATGGGCCTTGCCATTGCCGAAATTAATCGTGAAGAAAGGGCCATTGAGTTCTACCAACTGCTTTCAAGCTTCGACTTTATGAGCTCCACGCCGACGCTCTTTAACAGTGGAACGACCCACTCCCAGCTCTCCTC
>JAURCW010000071.1 GCA_030828265.1 Burkholderiales bacterium
ATCTTCTCAACCGCACGGGCGGAGGCTTCTTCTTTGGCCCTTGCTGCACGTTCGGCGGCTAGCTTCTCGGCCGCCCGCTGCTGGGCGGCAAGCCTTTCTGCGGCAAGACGCTCGGCTTCTGCTTTGGCCTTCGCCTGCTCAAAAGCGAGAAGCTGTTGTTTCAAAGCGCCAACCTGAAGCCCATCGCCGTCAAGGGTCTCAAGGCCTTGAGGGTTGGGGGGTACGGGCTGCCCAAGCGCCTGGGCATAAGACCGGGCGAACTGGATACCAGCAAGCACCTTGAGGTTCTCAAAGGTTTTGGCTGACACGGCGTTCGAGGCAAGTGCTGTCTCAAGGGCCTCTCGAGACTCTTCGATACGGCCCAGAGCAGCATAAATAATTGCAAGTCGATTGGCCAGCGAGAGGTTTGAGCGATCGCGTTCAAGCTCGACTTTGAGCTGCTCGGCCACTTGCTCAAGCTGTCCCTCACGTGCCATGAGCATGATGGAGAGATTATCGGGCGCACTCGTGGCAGGGCTTGATGGCTGCAGGGTCACTGAACTGGCGCTTACCGGCTTGGCCATAACCGCACCTAGCATAACGATGACCGCCGAAACGGCAAGACCTCGCCAGGGCAAGGAGTACCAGGGCGTCAGCCGGCCGCGGGTTGCCCATGGTTTGTTAACGCCAGCACGGTACGGATGACTGAAAATGGGCTCTGGATCGGTCACTTATTTGTCGACTTTTTTAGTGTAAAGCCTGATATTATCGACTTGGAGCAAATAGTTAAAGTGATCTGTTAAGTTATTCTAGGTAACTTCTAGTGATGTAGCTTTTTTGTGTGACCGAGTTGTTGGTTTTTGTTGGGATTTTGCCAGTTTCAGTAAGCTCGGACCTTGCTATTTAAGAAAGCGTGGGCAGCCTTATGTCGGCACTTAAAATTATTGTTGTAAGCCAAAAGGGTGGCGTTGGTAAAAGCACCATTTCCGCGAATCTGGCGGCTTGGTTTCGCGCCGAAGCGGGTCGGTCAACCGCCGTGCTCGACCTCGACCCGCACGGCTCGTCGAGCACCTGGATTCGCGATGCACGCCCCGTTGGGGTCGATGCCATCCATCAGCCCGTTGAAGAGGTAGGTGCTCGCCGTTGGCTGTTGTCTGCCCGGGCGCACCTGCGAAGGGCCACTGAACATTACGACGTCGTGATTGTTGACCTTACTTGGACCATTAGCATGGACTCCGAGTTTTTATTGGGCTTCGACCTGGTTCTTGTTCCCTCGGGTATTAGCGAGATCGAAGTTCAAGCCTCGATGGATTTTGTTGAGAAGAACCGCTGGGTCTTTGAGTCTTTGCGCACGGTTCCTCCAACACTTGTCATCTGCCCCTCGCGTGTCCGTCAAGATCAAATGCTTGACCATGCCTTTAACGGTAAAAACTTCCCCGTACGTTTTGTCTTGTCGCCCCCAGTTTATGACGACCCCAATATCCGCGCCCTGTTCCGTAAGGACTATCTCATCTCGAAGCCTGGTCCAGTTGGGCATAACTTTCGACAGTTTGCAGAGGCAATTCTGCAGGCCGCCCACATGCACATGTCGAATTACAAAGACCTTCCGACCACCATGGAAGGCCGGCGCGCCCTCGACAATCACAACACCCTTCTCACGCGTCACATGGCGCAGCGCAGTCGGGGCGTTGGCGGCCTGCCGAGTTCGCCAGCCTTTTTAGGCAAGGTAGCCTCACCCGAGACTGACCAGAACACCATGCCGAATGCGAACCCGGCTCAACGCACCGTGAACAGCGATACGGGTGACATGCCCTTTGCCCGGCCCAAGCCCAATAGCAAGCCTGTGAGTGGCGATCGACGTCCTCCCCCGAGGACCCCAGCCTTTTTGAAGCTGCTTGGCGGTTTCGATAAAAACTCATAACTTAACGACTGCCCCCACGGTTTAACGCATTTTAAGGGTAGGGGATAACCCCTGCTTTTTCGCTTTTTAGCGGGCGAATGGTTTTCCCGACTCGCAGTTCAGTTTAGAACCTGTTACAACAACATGTTGAACTTGTGTAGTTCGAGACATTTTGGTTGTTTGTATTGACTTAAATCCTAGGAGTAACATTTTTATGAAGAAGATCTTTTCAATTTTTTGTGTCGCTACAATGACAGTGATTGCCTCTACTGCAATTGCGAATGACTGCGATAAAGGTGAACGCGTCGTCAAACTCTCTCATGTAACGGGTGGAACAACACACCCTAAGGTTGTGGCTTCGAATAATTTTGCAGATCGAGTCAACAAAGAATTAAATGGGATAATGTGCGTAGAGGTCTACCCGAACAGCACTCTGTTCGGTGACTCAAAAGAGCTCGAGGCGCTCCTCTTAGGCGATGTTCAGTTGCTTGCTCCTTCCCTCTCAAAGTTCGGTTCGTACACAAAGAAGCTCGGAGTATTTGACCTCCCCTTTATCTTTAAAGATATGGATGCTGGTATGCGGTTTACGAACAGCAAAGTTGGTAAAGATCTACTCAACTCAATGGATAAGGTTGGATTTGTAGGGCTGGGCTACTGGATGAGTGGCATGAAGTATTTCTCAGCGAACAAGTCCTTGATGGTACCTTCAGATGCTAAAGGCCTAAAGTTTCGGGTTCAGACGTCTGATGTCGCCAAAGCGATGATTGCCGCCATGGGTGCTTCACCGCAGCCTATGGCGTTTGCCGAGGTTTATGGGGCTCTGCAGACAGGCGTTGTTGACGGGCAGGAGAACACCTGGTCAAACATCTACACTAAAAAGTTTTTTGAGGTTCAGGACGGCGTAACAGAAACCAATCATCAGATGCTTGCTTACTTGTTCATGACGTCGAAAGAGTTTCTTGATAGCCTCAAGCCGGATGTACGTGCGAAGTTTCTGAAAATTGCTGACGAAGTGACCCAAGAGGCTAACAACAGCGTGAAGGCTGCAGAGGCTGAGAACAGAGCGAACATTCTTAAGGCGGGCGGAAAAATTCGTACGCTTAATAGTGAGCAGCGTAAGGCCTGGGTGGATGCGATGAAGCCAGTCTGGAAGCAATTTGAGGACGAGATTGGCAAAGACATTATCGAAGCGGCTGCAAAGTCCTGATCTTTTATCTTTATAGGAAAGCACCCGACAACCTAAGTGTTGTCGGTGTGTCTCATCCTAAGATGTTGCCAAAGTAAATTTAAGTCGCGCGTGCTCTGTGCGCCGTGTTTTATAAGGGCACCCTATGGGATATTGGCCTCACCTCTTGCTTATAGGCCTTGTGGCCTTGCTATGGTTGTGGGATCGCCGTCATCCACAGACTGTTAATCGACTTGAAGAAAATATTCTTATTGGATTAATGGTCCTCATAACCGCCGTTTCGTTTGGCCAAGTCATCGCCAGGTACATGTTCAACACGGGCTGGTCAGCGGCGCTTGAATTCACGACATCTTGTTTTAGTTGGCTTATTCTGTTCGGGATGAGCTACGGAATAAAACACGGAACGCATCTGGGCGTAGATGTGTTTCTTAATAAGCTGCCTTTGGGGGTATTTCGATGGGTGAGTATGCTCGGCGGCCTGGCGGGGCTTCTGTACGGTCTACTTCTTCTTGATGCAACTTGGCTTCAGGTGTTGGGTGTCGAGACGCGGTCCGGTGCTATCGATTATTGGTCCAAAATGTATCGGGTGAATGTTGGGTCTGAGGAACTGAGATGGCCAACGTTAATTCAGGAGTGGTTCGGGGTTAACGACCGTGTGCAGCGCTGGATTGTGCTTTTAATGCTTCCAATAAGTCTTGCTCTCATTTCATTCCGATCTCTGCAGGCCATTATTGCTATTTATCGGGGTCAGCGCAGGTCTGTGATCGCCAGCCATGAGGCAGAGGAGCTTGTGGCTGAAAACAAGGGTGTTTTAGCAAATATCAAGGATTGACTTAGAAAGGTCGCTTGTTGATGGAACCCATTTTTTTGTTTGGTATTGTTTTAACTTTGTTGTTTTTAGGGGTTCCTGTTGGCCTTTCCTTAGGCCTGTCTTCTATTCTTTTTGTCACTTTTTTTACGACTGACTCCCTATCGGCGGTCGCTATTTCACTGTTTGGGACGGGCCAGCACTACACCCTCTTAGCCATACCGTTTTTCATTTTGGCGAGTTCTTTTATGTCAACCGGGGGAGTTGCAAAACGATTAATTCGTTTTGCCATAGCTACGGTAGGGCACTTTCGTGGTGGCCTTGCAATGGCTTCCGTTCTTGCCTGCATGATGTTCGCTGCGCTGTCTGGCTCCTCACCTGCCACTGTTGTTGCAATTGGAACTATTGCAATTGCCGGTATGCGACAGGTTGGCTATAGCAAGGAGTTTGCCTCAGGGATCATTGCAAATGCTGGAACCTTAGGCATTCTTATTCCTCCCTCGATTGTTATGGTGGTCTATGCGGCCTCGGTCGATGTCTCGGTTGGGAGAATGTTTTTAGCTGGTGTAATACCCGGAATTGTCGCGGGCCTGATGTTAATGGCAACTATTTATATTGTCGCTCGTGTCAAGAATCTTCCAGCAGAGCCTTGGCGAGGAATGAGTGAGTTATTTGATAGTGCAAAAGGTGCCTTCTGGGGTCTTTTTCTTATTGTCATCATCATGGGCGGTATATACGGTGGGGTTTTTACTCCCACAGAGGCTGCGGCGGCTGCAGCAGTTTATTCGGCGTTTGTCGCACTATTCGTTTACCGAGACATGGGGCCGTTAAAAGAAGAGCCTTGGATTCGGGAGACTGATACAAAAGAGTCAAGGATTGGCTTCAAGGCATGGATTTATGCGCTCAGTTTTCTATTGGTGTTTTTGGTCCTTTCTTTCTTTGTTGTCGGGGATGACAAGACGGTGCCTGCTTCGATGCGCTACATGTGGGGCTTTGTCTTGTCTGCATGTCTAATGTTGAGTTACTTGGCTTGGCGGGGGGGAGGGCTTTCTCCCGGTGCAATTATTCGACTGGCCTTTGGTGGGGTTCACATTCTTAGCCGTAATTTGGCGTTGATGTTGCGCAGCATTAGGGGCGCTGTCTTCGGGGAGGAGACTCGCCATGTGATTTTGGAGGCAACCAAAACCACGATCATGTTGATGTTCATCATCGCCAATGCGCTTTTATTCGCTCATATTCTTACAACTGAGCGAATCCCTCAGATGATCACGGAATGGATGCTGGGAGCAGGATTTAACTGGTTTACCTTCCTTATCGCGGTTAATATCCTGCTGCTCATTGGGGGCCAATTCATGGAGCCATCGGGTCTGCTGCTTATCGTTGCACCTGTGGTCTTTCCAATTGCCATGGAGCTGGGTATTGATCCCATCCACCTTGGGATAATCATGGTAGTGAATATGGAAATTGGCATGATTACTCCGCCTATCGGTCTTAACCTTTTTGTAACTTCAGGTATCACGGGAATGAGTTTGGACCGGGTCGTGAAGGCGGCCCTTCCTTTTGTTGGTGTACTTTTCATTTTTCTTATTATCGTGACTTACGTTCCATCAATGTCAACTTGGCTTCCCTATCAAATTATGGGGCCAGAAGTTGTTACTCAATAGTTTCGCAATACGTACTAGTTTTAGGCGCTCGCCTCAAACCGTCATTTCGTATATGGACCGCGCCAGAGACCCAAACCCCGGAGATGGAAGGGTTTAAGCCTCTGGTGGTCTCTTTTTAACCTAAATCGTGTTCACCACTTACGGGAAGGACTGACGCCTTAGTCGCCTTACTTCCAGCCGGTTTGATCAACCAGTTGTTGCGCAAGGCGTTGCTGAGCTGCAAACTTGGCAACGGGCATAGGGTCGGCTTTGAAGCCGCCGAGCTTTTCAAGGGCAGGGTTGTTCGCGGCAACGCCTCTTACCACGGGCCATTCATTATTGCCTTCGGCAAATGCGGCCTGGGTTTCCTTGCTTGCAAGAAACTCTAGAAAACGACGCGCATGGGCAGCATTAGGTGCGGTCTTTACAATGCCACCGCCCGAGATATTGACATGGCTGCCGGCCTTGTCTTGGTTTGGCCAAATCACCTGGGTCTTCGCCACAGCCTCTTGATCGGCGGGCTTGTTGCTCCGCATAAGTCGGGCGTAGTAGTAGCTATTACTTAAAGCCACCGCGCATTCCCCCGAGGCAACCGCACGAATTTGGTCGGTATCCCCTCCTTTGGGAGGCCTAGCAAGATTGGCCACGACGGATTTCATCCATTGCTCGGTCTTTGCAGGCCCGTCTGCGACGAGCATGGAGCCAAAGAGCGAGAGCATGTAGGGGTGGGATCCAGATCGTGTGCAGACAAGACCCTTCATCTCGGGCTTAGCGAGGTCACTGTAGTTCTTTACGTTGCTGGCCTTGACGCGTTTAGGGTCAATAACAATCACCCGCGCCCGGGTGGTGAGGCCAACCCAGTTCGAGGTTCGAAGATCAGCAGGAATAGCCGCCTCAAGGCGCTGAGAACCATGAGCTTGAAAGAGCCCGTCTTGTTCTGCAGCCCAGAGTCGCGCCGCATCGGCCAGCA
>JAURCW010000185.1 GCA_030828265.1 Burkholderiales bacterium
GGCGACACCCTGTCTGCCACGTGAGCCCTCTTCACCAATACGAAAAATCTTCGTCTCAGCCTCATCCAGTATCTGACGTGTCTCCCGCCCCTCGGGGTTCAGCGCAGTCGTTGCAATTTCATCGCTTACCGTAACCAGCTGACGAAGCACTGCCCGATCTCGAATAATCTCGGCATAGCGGCGGATATTGACCGCCGATGAGGCGTCTTGAGCAAGCTTGTTTAAATAGGCAAGACCACCAGCCTCTTCGGCCTGACCGAGCTGCTGAAGGTACTCAAAGACTGTGACAACGTCCGCCGGACGTGCAAGCTCAACGAGTTTTGAAATAGCCTCATAAATGAGGCGATGGTCAGAACGATAAAAGTGTTGGGCGGAGAGAAGATCGCCAATGCGATCCCATGCGCCGTTATCGAGCAACAATCCTCCCAGTACCGCCGCTTCGGCCTGGGCCGAATGCGGTGGTAATCGAAGTGGGAGGTCATCCTCAGTTATACGGCTTCTCCAATGACTCGAACCGTTATAGTGGCGACCGCGTCAGTATGAGGTGCGACCTCGAACTGTGCCTCACCAATGGCCTTCATAGGACCATTGGGCATCCGCACCTGAGCCTTGGCCACCTCAAGCCCCTTTACCTTTAGGGCATCGGCAATGTCAGCATTTGTGACCGAACCAAACAAGCGACCATCCACGCCGGCCTTTTGGCGAATCTCGACCACTAGGCCTTCAAGCTTGGTACAAAGCGATTTGGCGGCTGAGAGCTTTTCAGCCGCAAGACGCTCGAGCTCCACGCGACGAGCCTCAAACTCAGCGATCGCCTGCTGAGTCGCTCGACGAGCCATGCCCTGAGGAATGAGAAAGTTTCGGGCGTAGCCATCCTTAACGCGCACCACCTCGCCCAAGTGGCCAAGGTTTGCGACTTTATCAAGAAGTATTACTTGCATGATCAGACCCTTCTGAATGCTTAGTGGTTATCGGTAAAGGCAATAAGGGCCAGGAAACGAGCCCGCTTAATTGCCGTGGTGAGCTGGCGCTGATAGCGCGCGCTCGTACCCGTGATGCGGGCCGGGATGATCTTGCCCGTCTCTGTGACAAAGTCACGAAGCGTATCGATATCTTTGTAGTCAATGGTCTCGACCTTATCAGCAGTAAAGCGACAAACACGCTTACGCTTGAAAAGAGCAGACTGGGCTGGACGACGGGGCTTCTTTTTGTCGAAAGATTTCTTCATAAAGGCCATTGTTTATTCTCCAAGGGTGAATTCGTTAATTGTGAAGATTAAGCTGGACGCGACACGGGCCTGCTCAGCAGACTCAGCCTTTGCTTGGCGACGCGGAGCAACAAAGCCCCAAGCCCGAATGGATGTGCCTGTTTGAAGCCGAGCCATACGCTCAGCCACTGGGCCAACGGCTCGCGCAGACAACAAAAAACCAAGCGAGCGCGTTGCATGAGCTTCGGTAACGTCGGACTCATGCCAGAGGATGCAGTCAAAAACGGGCATGCCGGTTGGAAGGACACGAAGCTCTTGTCGCTCATGCAGACGCCCCATAAGAATGAGCTGATTTGCTCGAACGTTGGGGTTCATGATCGGCTCCAACAGAGAGGGCAGACGCCATTCTTAGCAAGGCTAATGCCGCTGCGAATGTTTAGGCTGGAACTTGAGCAGCGACCGGCGACTCGGACGTAAGCTTTCGAGACTCTTCCCGCTGAATGATTTTGATCATTGGGGAGGCCTCGGTTTCTGCCTTCTTCATGCTTACAACCAGGTGCCTTAGCACCGCGTCGTTAAATCGGAAGGCATGCTCAAGCTCGGCCAGTTCGGCTTGGCCGCACTCAATATTCATAAGAACGTAGTGGGCTTTTGCCATTTTCTGAATAGGGTAAGCAAGCTGTCGACGTCCCCAGTCTTCAAGACGATGGACCTTACCACCCTGACCGGTAACGGTTGCTGAATATCGCTCGATCATGGCAGGAACCTGCTCGCTTTGATCGGGGTGAACAATAAAAATTACTTCGTAGTGCCGCATTGTGCGCACTCCTTTCGCCTCATGGTTAAAGCTACCCGGGGAAAATCTGAAATAAGTCTTGAAAAGTCAGGAGCTTACTTTAGACATCTCAAAATAAATACCGGTGTAGCAAGGAGGCGAAAGTATACCCCAAAAAGCTAAGAAACCTGGGTTAACAAGGGGCGTCCGTGAACATGGGCAAGAAGGTTATCGGCCGCCAGCTGCATCATGGCGCCACGAGTTGCTCGAGTGGAGCTGGCAATATGTGGTGTGAGCACGACATTACTTAAGGGCAGAAAGCCTGGGTCGAGGGCGGGCTCGCCCTCAAACACGTCCAGACCCGCTGCTCGAATGGTTCCGTTGCCAAGCGCCTGAACCAAGGCCTTGTCATCAACCACACCCCCTCGGGCGATATTAATAAGGCAGGCGGATTTTTTCATCAGCGCCAATTCCTTGGCAGCCACAATATGGTGCGTCTCCGGGGAATAAGGCACCACGAGCACCACGAAGTCAGACTCCCTGAATAACGTCTCTTTATCCACGTAACGTGCGCCGGCCGAGTCGGCCGCGGGGCGACGATTGTGATACTGCACGGGCATACCAAAGCCATGTGCCCTGCGGGCAATAGCAGAGCCAATGCGACCCATTCCTAAAATACCCAGAGTAGACCCATAAACATCAACACCGGCAAGCTGGTCAAATGACCAGCCCTTCCACTGACCCTGGCGTAGGTATTGCTCAGCCTCGGTGAGCCTTCGCGCTGTGGCCATAAGCAAGGTCCAGGCAAAATCGGCGGTGGTTTCGGTTA
>JAURCW010000203.1 GCA_030828265.1 Burkholderiales bacterium
ATCACGTTTTACGAGCGCGCGTGCAATCTGAGCGTGTTCGCGTAAGGCCTTATCCCACTTTGACTGATTGAGGTTTGACCGAAACCGCAAGGACTGAAGTCGGGCGTTCATTGCCACGTAGGTGTCTTTAAGTATGGGGTTATGAGCCGCCTCAGCAATTAGCGAATGAATCTCAGAATTCAGACTGTAGTATCGAGAGAGATTCTTGCGCTGATGGGCGGACTCCATGTCCAACTGAAGCTTTTGAATTTTCTGAATCTGTTCGGCGCTGGCCCGTTGGGCGGCGAGTTGTCCAGAAAGTCCTTCCAAAGACGCAATCACCTCAAAGGTCTGTGCCACCTCTTCAATCGACATTCGGGGAACAACAGCCCCCTTATTGGGCAGAATTTGAATAAGGCCTTCGCCCGCTAAGACCTTAAATGCCTCGCGCATGGGCGTTCGAGACACACCCATCTGCTCGCAAAGCAATCTCTCGCTCAGACGCGACCCAGGGGTTACCTTACCTTCGACAATGGCTTCTCGAAGGCGGTTGACGATGGCTTGATGCAACCCCTCACGCCTGATCGGGTTAATAGTAGAAAGAGGGTCTCGCATTTGTATACATCATACAATTTAGCGCAGGCTGAAGGGAATCTTGTGCGTCTTTTGCTTCTTGCTAAGGGTTTCTCCCATTTGACGAGGAGCGGTTTGCTTCACATAGTACCCTTATATTTTTGTATACCGTATACCATTTGCGGTTACTAAATTACCAAGGGGGTTATTCCACATGCAGCGCGATTTTCCTCAGGCAATTAACCCTAGAGTGGGTCTGAATCGAGTGGGCCAAGGCAGACACTTTTTGCAGATTCCAGGCCCAAGTAATGTCCCCGATCGTGTTCTACGATCCATCGATTTTCCAACCATTGATCATCGAGGTCCAGAGTTCCAGCAGCTTGGTCTCAAAATACTTGAGGCAATCCGCCCTGTTTTCGGCACCCGAAATCCAGTTGTTATCTATCCCTCTTCAGGCACTGGCGCCTGGGAGGCCGCTCTCGTGAATGTGCTTAATCCCGGTGACCATGTTCTTATGTATGAGGCGGGTCACTTTGCTGCTTTATGGAAGCGGTTGGCCGATCGGATGGGCCTTAAGCCCGAGGTTATGGAGGGGGACTGGAGGCAGGGAGTTGACGCCAACCAAATTGAGGATCGGCTGCGCCAAGACACGTCGCATTCTATTAAGGCGGTCTGCGTGGTTCACAACGAAACCTCCACGGGGCTTACCGCCGACATTCCGGCCGTTCGAGCTGCGCTCGATAATGCCAAGCATCCTGCTCTACTGTTGGTTGACACCATCTCGTCACTAGGCTCCGTTGACTTCCAGCACGATGAATGGGGCGTTGATGTCACCGTATCAGGCTCTCAAAAGGGCCTAATGTTGCCACCTGGCATTGCTTTCAATGCTGTAAGCGATAAGGCCATTGCAGCAAGTCGCTCCTCTGTAATGTCCAAGTCCTACTGGGCCTGGGATGAAATCCTGGTGGCCAATGAGAAGGGCTTCTGGCCAAGCACGCCCTCAACCAACCTGCTTTACGGTTTGGCAGAAGCGCTTGATATGCTTTACGAAGAGGGGCTTGACAATGTTTTTAGGCGGCATATTCGACATGCGAAGGCAACGCGGGCCGCCGTTGAAGCCTGGGGTCTTGAGGTGCTTTGTCAGAATCCCAAGGGGTACAGCCCAGTTCTCACAGCGGTCGTCATGCCCCAAAAGCCTGATGGCAGCCATTTCGATGCCGATGCTTTGCGTCGCACTGCCCTAGAACGTTTCAATATGTCCCTAGGAACCGGCCTTTCTAAGCTAGCAGGCTGGGTTTTCCGTATTGGGCACCTTGGCGACTTCAACGACTTGTCACTGCTTGGCACCCTAGCAGGCGTGGAGATGGCTCTCCAAGTCAATGGTGTACCCATAAAGCAAGGTGGGGTTCAGGCTGCAATGAATGTTTTAGTGAACCCTACGGAGTGATTGGGGCGATGTGGTTTTAGGTTAGTGCAACTCTAGTTTTATTTAATTAAAGGAGACATCCATGCAATCTATTCGTTCTTCCCGCCGAACCGTTCTTGCCGGCGTTGCGGCTGCCGTTAGTCTTGGCTTTGCTGGAGTGGCGCCCGCTATCGCGCAGACCGAAATTAAGTTTGGTCACGTCGGCAATCCTGGCTCTCTTTTCGAGGCGTCCGCCAACGAGTTCGCCCGTATCGCCAATGCGAAGCTTGGTAATAAGGCCAAGGTGGTTGTTTATGGCTCCAGCCAATTGGGCGGTGACAAGGAAATGGTGCAAAAACTAAAGTTGGGTACGCTTGATTTTGCTCTGCCTTCGTCGGTCATGACCTCAGAGGTCGATCTGTTTGGCATTTTCGACATGCCCTACTTGGTTGCAAACCGCGATCACATGAAGCGCATTGAAAAAGAGGTTGTACGGCCCACGCTATTTCCCTTAGCCGAGCAGAAG
>JAURCW010000138.1 GCA_030828265.1 Burkholderiales bacterium
GGCCCCCCCTATGCCAATGGCGATATTCATATCGGCCATGCAGTGAACAAAATTCTTAAAGACATCATCGTCAAGTCGAAGGGACTCGCGGGGTTTGACGCGCGGTATGTGCCCGGCTGGGACTGCCACGGGATGCCCATCGAGATTCAAATTGAGAAGCTACACGGCAAGGGGCTCTCAACCCAGGAGGTGCAGTCAAAGTCGCGGGCCTATGCACAGGAGCAAATTGAGCGACAGAAGAAAGACTTCATTCGACTGGGTGTCCTTGGCCAATGGGAGCAGCCCTACAAGACCATGGACTTCAAGAATGAGGCCGACGAGCTTCGTACGCTTCAGGCCATCGTCGAAAAAGGTTTCGTCTACCGAGGGCTCAAGCCTGTGAACTGGTGTTTTGACTGTGGCTCTGCACTGGCAGAAGCGGAAGTCGAGTACGCCGACAAGACCGACCCTGCCGTCTATGTAAGTTTTGCGGCAACGACTGCAACAGCCCAAGGCTTAATGCGCCTCCTTGGTCTCGAGCTTAAGGACCCCGACATTGCTGCAGTGATCTGGACAACCACGCCCTGGACGCTCCCCGCCAATCAGGCACTCAACGTGCACCCGGATGCCTCGATGGCCCTGGTTGAGCTTGACCAGCCCATGCACGAGCACCACACCACAAGGCGCTTACTTCTTGCCGAAGAGCGAGTGGAGGCCTGCCTTTCGCAGTGGAAGGTCTCGGGGCGGGTCATCGCACGCTGTAAGGGCCAAGACCTCGCGGGCCTTGGCTTTCAACATCCACTCTGGGAGGCTGACGCGGGCTATCAGCGTGAGTCGGTGGTTATTCCAGCCGACTACGTGGGTCTGGATGCCGGTACCGGAATTGTTCATTGCGCGCCAGCCTACGGCGTCGAAGACTTCTTAAGCTGGCGGGGGGCCGGGCACCCCGACGACACGGTGATTAACCCGGTTATGGGCAATGGCCACTATGCCGAAAGCCTGCCCTTGTTTTCGGGCATGTTCATCTGGAAGGCCAATGCCGAGGTCATCCGTCAGCTTACAGCCTGTCGGCGCCTGGTTGCCTCAAGCAATGATCGACACAGCTATATGCACTGCTGGCGGCATAAGACCCCCATTATTTATCGAGCAACCAGCCAGTGGTTTGCCAGCATGGACAAGCCTGTAGGCCAGAATGGAAAGAGCCTTCGACAGCTTGCCATGGCGGGCGTTGAGCAGACCGAGTTCTTTCCTGCCTGGGGGAAGGCAAGACTGTCTGCCATGATTGCGAATCGTCCCGACTGGACGCTATCACGTCAAAGGCAATGGGGTGTGCCCATGGCCTTCCTCGTTCACAAAGAAACTGGCGAGCTTCATCCACGAACATCCGAGTTACTTGAAATTGTGGCTCAGCAAGTTGAAAAGACGGGTATTGAGGCCTGGCAGGCGCTTACCGTAGACGAACTGCTTAAGAGCCTGCCAAGCACCGAAGTGGACCCAAAGCCTGTTGAACACGCCAAGGTTTACGAAAAGAATCGGGACACCCTGGATGTCTGGTTCGATTCCGGGACGACTCATGCCACCGTGCTGCGCGGCTCCCATAAAGAACAATCAAGCTTCCCGGCCGACCTCTACCTTGAGGGAAGCGACCAGCACCGAGGCTGGTTTCACTCCTCGCTTCTTACTGGCTGCATGCTCGATGGACGCCCGCCCTACAAGGCCTTGCTGACACACGGGTTTGTCGTCGATGGCCAGGGTCGAAAAATGTCCAAGTCGATGGGCAATGTCATTGCACCCCAGAAAGTCTCTGAGACACTTGGGGCAGATATTCTAAGGCTCTGGGTGGCCACCACCGACTATTCCGGGGAACTCTCCATTTCGGACGAGATCTTAAAGCGCGTGGTGGAGTCGTACAGGCGCATTCGCAACACCCTCACCTTCCTACTGGGTAACCTCAAAGACTTCGACCCTCAGACCGACCTTGTTCCAACGCAGGACCTGCTGGAGATCGATCAATACGTGCTTGTCTTGGCAGCCGAGATGCAGGCCGACGTAATGCGAGATTACGAGGCCTACAGCTTTCACCCCGTGATGGCCCGTCTCACACAGTTCTGCTCCGAAGACCTTGGAGCCTTCTACCTTGATATCCTGAAAGACCGCCTCTACACCTGCGCCGCCAAGAGTCACGCGAGGCGTTCGGCCCAGACAGGCCTATGGCACTTAAATAATGCGCTTATTCGGCTCATGGCCCCGGTCCTCTCATTCACTGCACAAGAGGCATGGCAGGCTTTTCACAGCCACGATGGAGACGCCATGGTCTTTGCAGAGCAGGCGGCCAGCCTGCCAAAGCCATCTCAGGCAGAGAACCTAAGTAGAAAGTGGGCCTTGATTCGAGAGGCGCGCGCGGAGGTTATGAAGGCCATTGAAAAATCGCGAGAGGCGGGTCAACTGGGCTCCTCCTTGCAGGCAAAGGTGAAAATCAAAGCATCAGCAGAGAAGACCAAGGCTTTGCTAAGTCTCGGTGACGACCTCCGTTTTGTCCTGATCACCTCCGAGGCGGAAGTGGAGGAGCAGAGCCCTCAGACGGGCGACGGAGTCGAGGTTGAGGTAAGCCCCATGGATGCTCCGAAGTGCGCTCGTTGCTGGCATTTTCGGTACGACGTCGGGTCTGTCGAGGACCATCCTCAGTTGTGCGTGCGTTGTCAGGCAAATTTATTCGGGTCAGGAGAGAAACGATTCGTAGCCTAAGGCCCTGGGTCGCCTTGGTTGCCGGCCTGCTGGTCATTGACCAGCTCACGAAGCTTGCAACCATTGAGTTTCTTGGCTATGGCAGCAGCGTCGAGGTCGCCTCATTCTTTAATTTTGTCCATGTGCGGAACCCAGGTGCTGCATTTAGTTTTCTTGCGGACGCCTCGGGCTGGCAGCGATGGTTTTTCTCGGGACTTGCCCTTGTTATTTCAGCCTGGCTCGGCTTTATGATCTGGCAGTCCCCAAACGACAAGCTTTTTTGTGCCGCAGCTAGCCTTATGATGTCGGGCGCGCTTGGTAACCTTATTGATCGACTTGTGCATGGCGAGGTGATTGACTTTCTTGACTTCCATTGGGCTGGCTGGCACTGGCCTGCCTTTAATGTTGCAGACTCCGCCATTACCCTAGGTGCCATTCTTTTTGTCTTGGTTGAGGTTCTTCGATACCGAAAGGCCAAAGCAGGTTCCGAAAATCATGAGCATCCCCCTACCCAACCCTAAGCCTAAGGCCCATATCATCTTGGGAGTTACAGGTGGTATTGCGGCCTTCAAGGCCTGCGAACTGGTTCGACTCTTACGTAAGCACGCATTCAGTGTTCAAGTTGTTATGACGGACTCGGCGCAAAGATTTGTGGGCCAGGCTAGCTTCCAGGCTCTTTCCGGTCGGCCTGTGTATACCGATGCCTGGGATTCCTCCATCGACAATCAAATGCCACACATCGAACTCTCGCGCGAGGCGTCTTTCATTCTGATCGCACCCGCCACTGCCGACTTTCTTGCCAGACTGGCACAGGGTCGATCAGACGATCTTCTAACAGGCCTTTGTCTTGCCCGCGAAATACCCCTGGCCGTTGCACCCGCCATGAATCGTCAGATGTGGCAGAACCCTGCCACCCAGGCAAATGTGGCGCTTTTGCAATCGCGTGAGGTCGAGGTCTGGGGCCCTGCTCAGGGGGAGCAGGCCTGTGGTGAGACGGGTGACGGTCGAATGCTTGAACCCGAGAACCTCGTTCTTAAGCTCACCCAATTCCTTCAAAAAACTCATGGGGCTGATGCAGCGAGCAAAGGAATTCCTTTGCGTGGCCTTCTTGCCAATCGTAAGGTGGTGATTACAGCAGGGCCC